>NZ_CAWNZT010000188.1:0-22401 GCF_963878965.1 Aeromonas sp. HMWF015
AACCGGTGTGATGGCCCGTCAAGCCACTGCGGCCGTTATGGTCAGCATGGACGATACCTGCGTATTTGTGACCGTAGTCGGCAAGAAAGAGGCCGATCACGGCCGTGATTTCTTCCCGCTGACCGTCAACTACCAGGAGCGTACCTATGCTGCTGGTCGTATCCCGGGTGGTTTCTTCCGTCGTGAAGGCCGTCCGAGCGAAGGCGAGACCCTCATCTCCCGTCTGATCGACCGTCCTATTCGTCCGCTGTTCCCGGAAGGCTTCCTCAATGAGGTTCAGGTCGTTGCGACCGTCATGTCCGTGAATCCGGCCGTATCCCCCGACATCGTTGCCATGATCGGTGCCTCTGCTGCACTGGCCATCTCCGGTATCCCGTTTGGTGGCCCGATCGGTGCTGCTCGCGTGGGTTACATGAACGGTCAGTATGTGCTGAACCCGACCACCACCGAACTGCCGCAGAGCGACCTGGATCTGGTGGTTGCCGGTACTGCCAACGCGGTACTGATGGTTGAGTCCGAAGCTGCCATCCTTTCCGAAGAAGTGATGCTGGGCGCAGTGGTATACGGTCACGAGCAGATGCAGACCGTGATCAATGCGATCAACGAGTTTGCCGCTGCCGTCGGCACCAAGCCGTGGGACTGGACTCCGCCTGCCGTCAACGAAGCGCTGAAAGCCAAGGTTGCCGAGCTGGCGAGCGCCGAACTGGGTGAAGCCTACCGCATCACCGAGAAGGCTGTTCGTTACGAAACCATCGCGGCCATCAAGGGTCGTGTGGTTGAGCAAGTTATCGCTTCCGGCGTGGAAGAAGATGCCAAGAAGATCGGCGAAGAGTTCCACAGCCTGGAAAGCCGCATCGTACGTGGTCGCGTAGTACGTGGTGAGCCGCGTATCGATGGTCGCGATCCGGAAATGATCCGCGCCCTGAGCGTAGGTACCGGCATTCTGCCCCGTGCCCACGGTTCTGCCCTGTTCACCCGTGGTGAAACTCAGGCCATCGTGGTCGCCACTCTGGGTACCGAGCGTGACGCCCAGAACATCGACGAGCTGACCGGCAACCGTGCCGATCGCTTCATGCTGCACTACAACTTCCCGCCATACTGTGTCGGTGAGACCGGCATGATGGGTAGCCCGAAGCGTCGTGAAATCGGTCACGGCCGTCTGGCCAAGCGCGGCGTTGCTGCCGTGATGCCGAGCGCCGCCGAGTTCCCGTACGTGGTGCGCGTGGTCTCCGAAATTACCGAATCCAACGGTTCCTCCTCCATGGCGTCTGTCTGTGGTTCCTCTCTGGCGCTGATGGATGCCGGTGTGCCGATCAAGGCCTCCGTTGCCGGTATCGCCATGGGTCTGGTGAAGGAAGAAGAAGGTTTCGTCGTGCTGTCCGACATTCTGGGTGACGAAGATCACCTGGGCGACATGGACTTCAAAGTAGCCGGTACCACCGAAGGTGTGACCGCGCTGCAGATGGACATCAAGATCGAAGGCATCACCAAAGAGATCATGGAGATTGCGCTGAAGCAAGCTCGTGGCGCTCGTCTGCACATCCTGAAAGTGATGGATGAAGCTATCCAGGCTCCCCGTGCCCAGATCTCCGATTTCGCACCGCGTATCCACACCATCAAGATCAATCCTGAGAAGATCAAGGATGTGATCGGTAAGGGTGGTTCCGTGATCCGTGCGCTGACCGAAGAGACCGGCACCAACATCGAGCTGGATGATGACGGTACTGTACGTATCTCCGCCGTGGCCAACGAAGCCGCCATGGAAGCGATCCGTCGCATCGAGGCCATCACCGCCGAGATCGAAGTGAACCGCATCTATGAAGGTAAAGTTGTCCGTCTGGCCGATTTCGGTGCATTCGTCAACATTCTGCCGGGCAAAGATGGTCTGGTACACATCTCCCAGATCACCGACGCTCGCGTGCAGAACGTGGCTGACCACCTGACCATCGGTGACGTAGTCAAGGTGAAGGTACTGGAAGTGGACCGTCAGGGCCGCGTACGTCTCTCCATCAAGGAAGCGAATGCCCCGACCGAAGCAGCTGCACCTGCTGCTGACGCCGCTCCGGCCGCTGAAGAAGCGCCTGCTGCAGAGTAATCTGCTCGCCTGATACCGGATTGGTTCCGGTTGATGTAAAAAGTCCGGCTCCCCTTGGGGAGCCGGACTTTTTTATGGGCAAAACGCGCGATAAGGGATTACTTGCCGAGGATGGCGTATTGCATCTCTTGCAAGGGGAGCACATGGCGGGCGGCTCCCAGCTTGATCGCCTCTTTGGGCATGCCGAAGACCACGCAGGAGGCCTCATCCTGGGCATAGGTGTTGGCACCCGCATCCAGCATCTCGCGCAATCCCCGGGCTCCGTCATCCCCCATGCCGGTCATGATGATGCCGGTGGCATTCTTGCCGGCATATTTGGCGACGGAGCGAAACAGCACATCTACCGAGGGGCGATGGCGATTGATAAGCGGCCCGTCGACTACCTCGACGTGATAGTAGGCACCGCTGCGTTTGAGCAGCATATGCTTGCCGCCGGGGGCAATCAGCGCCAACCCCGGTATCACCCTGTCATTGTTCCTCGCCTCCCGTACTTCTATCTGGCAGACCCCGTTCAGGCGTTCGGCAAACATGGCGGTAAATTTTTCCGGCATGTGCTGCACGATGACAATGCCGGGGCTGACCCGGGGCAAGGCAGTCAGCACGGCTTCCAGCGCCTGGGTGCCGCCGGTCGAGGTGCCGATGGCGATGAGCCGCTCGGTGGTTTGTGCCATGGCGTGCTGGTTGGGCGCCAGCATGGCATCCGCGTTGAGTTTGGTGCTGACTGGTACAGAGGAGGGCTTACCCACGCGCTTGAGATTGGCCTGGGCCGCAGCACGTACTGCCATGGCCAGGTCGTGGGCAGATTCTTGCAGAAAGCTTTTTATCCCCATGGTCGGCTTGGTGATGATGTCCACCGCGCCGGCAGCCATTGCCTGCAGGGTGGTCTCGGCCCCCTTTTCTGTGAGGGAGGAGCAGATCACCACCGGGGTTGGATGCTCTGCCATGATCTTGGTGAGAAAGGTGATGCCATCCATACGGGGCATCTCCACGTCGAGCACGATGACGTCAGGCCACTCTTTCTTCAGTTTTTCCTGCGCAAACAGGGGATCCGATGCTGTGGCGATCACCCGGATATCAGGCTCCTGCTCCAGCACCGCTTGCAATACCTGTCTGACCACGGCGGAATCATCCACCAGCATGACCCGGATCTGCTTCATTCTCGCGACTCCCGTTGATGTGGCAGACGATGATGGCGGAGCCAGACACTGCCGTTGCTGAGCTCAAAGAGCAAGCTTCGGTGGCCGCTATGGCCAAGATGATGAGCCTTGATATCAAGGCCAAGGTGTCGGGTCAGCTGCCAGGCTGCCTGAATATTTTTGGCGGCGACATTGTTGTCGATCTGTGCGTATTGAGGCTCGGTAAACATGTTGCCACCCCCGAACAACTTGGCCTCATATTCATGGATGGGGGCGGGATAGTGGCTGGCCGCTTGCAGCAGCAAGGCGAGGGCCTCGTCGGCATAGCGCCCATCCAGCTTGGCAGAGGGATTGCGCCGACTTGGCAGCATGTAGTGACACATTCCTCCCTGTTTCTGCTCCGGATGCCACAAGGTGATGGCAATACAGGAGCCCAGTACGGTTCTGACCACCACATCTTCCTTGCCAAAGAAGAGATCTCCCGGTTGCAGGATCACCTCCCGTGCCATGACTTATCTCTTCTGATAGATGGAAGGAGAGACAAGCTGCAGGCCGTGGTGCAGGCCATGCAGGCTCTCGGCGTGGCTCACCAGCAGGTAGCCACCGGGTTTGAGTCTGGGTACCAGCCGCTGCAATACTTGCCCTTTGGTCTCCTTGTTGAAGTAGATCATCACGTTTCTGATGAAGATGACGTCAAACATGCCGATGTCCGGCAGATCCTGATTGAGGTTGATCTGCATGAACTGCACCTTGTCCCGCAACTTGCGATCGATGATGAAGATACCCTCCTGCAGGCCCACACCCTTGAGGCAATATTTCATCAAAAAGGGTAGTGGAATATTTTGCGCCCGCTCGATGGGGTAGCGACCGCTCATCGCCTGTTCCAGCACCCGGGACGAGATATCGGAGGCCAGGATCTCCCAGTTGAAGGTGCTGCGTTTTTCCGCGAGGGTCATGGCCAGACTGTAGGGCTCCTCG
The DNA here is from genome assembly GCF_963878965.1 of Aeromonas sp. HMWF015. Lineage (NCBI taxonomy): Bacteria > Pseudomonadati > Pseudomonadota > Gammaproteobacteria > Aeromonadales > Aeromonadaceae > Aeromonas > Aeromonas sp. HMWF015. Next base: position 4,210 of record NZ_CAWNZT010000188.1, read on the forward strand.
CCGGATGAGCTGGCAGCGCTCCAGACCCGCAGTGGTTGCTCGGGCGGGAGCGCTGAGACTATCTCCCGCGTCAGAAACTCGAAGTGTTTGGGCTCCCTGAAAAAGTAGGTTTCGTTGGTGGTAAGGAGATCAAGCGCCAGCTGCAGTTCGCTGCTGCGATCGTTCATGATGAGCTGGAAATAGTCGTCATAACTATCCAGCTCATAGTGGCAGAGCCGTTTCGCCAGGCGGCTGGCCACCAGCGCCTTCTTGGCTGGAGACAGCTCTATCCCCGCCGTTTGATGAAGCCAGCGTTGGAAACGGGAGAACTCATCATCATGCAGCTGGGTTTGATACAAAAAACAGTCCCTCTACCTGTGTTGTCGGAGATGGGAGAGGCAACGCCTCTCCCGTGACTAGAACCGGACAAAATCGCCATCGCCGATGGGGCGTTGGACTGTGGCGGCTCGTTCCCGACTGTTGGCAGTGCTCTCGTTCATAAAGCGACCTCGGGTATTGGGGTGAAGATGCGAGGTGGCTGCTTTACCTTCTTTGGCGTGGGCCTCCAGGGTAAAGAACTCCATGGCCAGTTGCAGCTGTTCAGCCTGGCTGCTCATCTCTTCTGCTGTGGCAGCCAGCTCTTCGCTGCAAGAAGCGTTCTGCTGGGTAACCTGACTCAGCTGGTTCATGGCCTGGTTGATCTGGCTGACACCTGTGGATTGCTCAACCGAAGCGGCACTGATCTCCTGCACCAGATCCGAGGTCTTGTTGATGGAAGGAACCATCTGATCCAGCAAACGACCTGCTTTTTCCGCCATCTCGACACTGCTGGAGGCCAGCTCGCCAATCTCCTGTGCAGCCACCTGGCTGCGTTCGGCCAGCTTGCGCACCTCCGCCGCCACTACGGCAAAGCCTTTGCCGTGATCGCCAGCCCGCGCCGCTTCGATAGCCGCGTTGAGTGCCAGCAGATTGGTCTGGTAGGCGATGTCATCGATGATGCCAATCCGTCTGGCGATCTGTTTCATGGCATCCACAGTCAGCTTGACCGCTTCTCCTCCCTCTACGGCCTCTTTGGCTGCCTTGCTGGCCATGCCATCGGTGACCTGGGCATTGTCGGTATTCTGGTTGATGCTGGCGCTCATCTGTTCGATGGAGGCGCTGGTCTCCTCCATGCTGGAGGCCTGTTCACTGCTGGATTGGCTGATCGACTGGGCGGTCGCGCTTACCTGCTCGGCGGCACTGGAGAGGTTGTCAGAGGCGCCGCGCACTTCGGTGACGATGTTGGTGAGCGAAGCGATAGTCTTGTTGAGCGCATCCTTGGTGGTGCCAAACACACCGGGGTAGTCCGCCTCAATCTGTTGAGTCAGATCACCTTTTGCCAGACATTGCACGACCCGGATGACGTCGTTGAGGGTGCTATCGATCACTTCGGCAATCTGGTTGATCCCTTCTCCCATCGCCTGAAAGAAGCCGCTCTTGCCAGCAAGTTCCATCCTGCGGTGCAGCTCGCCATTGATCACGGCCTGCACAATGTCGGACATCTCTTTCTCTATCATTACCTCCTTGGTTCTGTCGGCCCATTCGACCACGGATCCCAACCGTTCTCCGGTATCGTTGAAGACCGGATTGGCGATCAGGGAGAAGGTGCGCCCCCCCAGCTGTATCTGGGTGCGGTAGGTGCTGTTGAGTTTGGCCAGCATGGCGCGCTGATGGCCGGGATTTTTATGAAAGCTGTCGATGTTGGCGCCCATCAGCTGATTGGCGTTGAAGCTGTAGAGCTCTTTCTTGATGTCGGTCTCAGCCTGATTGAGCATGCCGGTCACAGCCTCGTTCATATAGATAATGTCGAGGTTGGTATCGGCAATCATCACGTTGGTGCTGGCGCAGTCGAGGGCTTTGCGAACCAGCTGGTTCTCATGGAGCAACACCTGGTTCTTTTTAATGTCGTTGCGGCTCTGCTCCAGCTTGTCACTGAGCAAGGTGACCACCTCGTTGATGGCATGTCCTACTTCACGCAAGGGGCTATCCATACCGGAAAGATCGAGTGGTGCTGGAACCTGCTCTGCCAGGACTGTGTGTTGCAGCTGGCCGATTGCGTCGAGTAACTGGGTCCGCTGCCTCACTTCGGTGGCATTGTCTCCGAAGAGTTTTCCTAAGAGTGATTGGGTCATGAGCGTTTCCTTATGCTGCATGTCGTGGAGTATGGAGGCCTGTTCAGGAGGGTTGCAGGTTGCCTTGTGGCAACCTTGCCTGTGGCTGGGCCAGTTCGTTGAGTTGAGCCATCTCATCGAGTGACAACACTTTCCCGGTATCGATGAGGATGACGAATTTGCCGTTGACCTTGCCCATGCCGCTGATGAAATCGGCCCGGATGCGGGCACCAAAACTGGGTGGGGGCTCGATATCTGCTTGTGGGATACCCAGTACTTCCGATACAGAATCCACCACAACGCCAATATCCTGACCTACAGGTTCATCGCCCTGCGGGGCCATCCCCTCAATAATGACGATGCAACTGCGGCGAGTGATGACCGAAGGTGCATTGCCAAAGCGGGCATTCAAGTCTACGACCGACACTACCGCTCCTCTGAGGTTGATTACGCCACGAATAAAACCCGGCATCATCGGAACCGGAGTGATATTGCCGTATTCGATGATCTCTTTGACCCCCAGAATATTGATGGCGAACATCTCGTTGTTGATCAGAAATGTCAGGTACTGGGCATCGCCACTGCTCTCGTCAGCGGCCGCTGTTGGCACCGTGATGTCGGTGGATGTATGCATGGTCGCCTCCGGTTAAAAGCGGACAAAATCCGCGTCATCAATGGAATTGGATGATGGTTGACTGGGCTGACTGGCCCGTTGTGGGGGGGCGATGAAACTGCCTCTGGGAGGCATGCCCTTGTGGCCGGTTTCATGGGACCTGGTGTTGAGCTGCACACTTTTCTCCAGAGCAAAAAAGGCCATGGTTTGCTGCAGTTCGCTGGCTTGTGAACTCATCTCTTCGGCCGTGGCTGCTAGCTCCTCGCTGCTGGCTGCATTCTGCTGTGTCACCTGATTAAGCTGGTTCATGGCCAGACTGATCTGGTTGGCTGCACTGGCCTGTTCGCCTGAGGCGGCATTGATCTCTTGTACCAGGTCAGAGGTCTTGCGAATGGAGGGGACGATCCTCTCCAGCAGGTTGCCAGCCCGCTCTGCCTTGCTGACGCTGTCGGAGGAGAGCTCGCCAATCTCTTGTGCTGCGATCTGGCTGCGCTCTGCCAGTTTTCTCACCTCGGCAGCAACCACCGCGAAGCCTTTGCCATGCTCTCCGGCGCGAGCCGCCTCGATGGCGGCGTTGAGGGCAAGCAGGTTGGTCTGGTAGGCAATGTCGTCGATGATGCTGACTTTCTTGGCGATTTGCTGCATGGCGGTCACCGTCTGTTGAACGGATTGGCCCCCTTCGGTGGCCTCCAACACCGAGTTGCTGGCCATGCTGTCGGTGATCTTGGCGTTCTCGGTGTTCTGATTGATGCTGGCGCTCATCTGCTCGATAGAGGCGCTGGTCTCTTCAACGCTGGCCGCTTGCTCGCTGGTGGCCTGGCTCAATGCCTGCGCAGTGTTGCTCACCTGATTGGAGGCATTGGTCAGGTTGTCGGCGGCGTTGCGTACCTCTTCGATGATATTGGTCAGCGCAGTGATGGTCCGGTTTAGGCCGTCTTTGGTCTGGCCAAAAATTCCTGGATAGGGCTCATCGATCCGTTGGGTCAGATCCCCCTTGGAGAGCGCGGTGGCAATGCGCATCACATCTTCCAGGCTGGTATCTGTCACATGGGAGAGGCGATTCAGCAGCTCGGATACCCGCTTGATATATCCTTGACGATCCTCCAGCGCAATCTTGTGGCTGAAGTCGCCCTGTTCGACAGCTGCGGTGACCAAGGTCTCGATATCCGTGATCAAGGCTCCCAGTTTCTTGACCATGTTATCCATCGCCATCAAGAGCTGACCCGCTTCATCGTTGGACTCTATCCGGATCGATACATCCAGATTGCCATCGGCCAGACTATTGGCCACGCGCAGAGCCTGTTCGATGGGGGTGATGATGCTTTTGATAAGCAGGGTGCCAAACCAGGCTGCGAGTGCGATGCCGACCGCGATAACCACCGCCATGGTTATCAGCATCACGTCATACCAGGATTGCGCTGCGGTATATTCCGACTTGGCCACATTGAGCTGCAGGTTGACCAGCTCGGTGATTTTGTTGCCTATCGGGTCGATGGAGCCATAGAGCGCACCGTCAAAATTGTTCAGCATGCCAGCAATCATGCCGTGCTGGGTGGCGAGGTATTTCTCCAGCTTGCCAATATCGGAATCGGCCGTGTTGAACAGGGTGTTAGCCTCTGCAGACAAGCGCTGTTCTTCCGGTGTGAGGGTGGTGGACTGGTAGTGATGCCACTCGTTTTTGATTGTCTGCTGGGCCTGTTGTATCTGCTTCAAAGCCTCTTCTGCCGGGATCAGCCCCGCATTGGCTTTGTTGAGGTTGTCGATGATCGAGACTGCATAGCTGTCGGAGATGGTCTTCAGCTGCTTGAGGGGAACCACCCTGTCGTTGTAAACGCGCTGCAACCCGGTATTGCTGCTCTGCATGTTGTATAACCCGAAGCTGCCAACGGCCAGCAACAGTAGGCAGAGCATGCAGAGCAGTACAATAAGACGCAATTTGATGGTGGAATTTTTTAACATGATGGTCCCCTCAGTTGATGCTGGATTGAGGCAGGTTGCGTGACACTGTCAACCTGTTGAGCTGACAGGATTCCTGAGTGATTGCGTGCTGGATCAGCGAAGGAATGTCGAGGATCAGGGCGACCTCTCCCCCCCCCAGAATGGTTGAACCACTGATGCCCTGCAGGCGCTGGAATAATTTCCCCAACGGTTTGATGACGGTCTGGAATTCTCCCAACAGTTCATCCACCACCAGTCCGGATTTTTTGCCTGCATGGCTGACCACGACAATGTTCTCGCGCCTCCCTTTGCTGCCATTGGTATCGAAGTAGTGTTGCAGGCGGATAAAGGGCAGCACCTCGCCACGCAAATTGATGTAATTGCGACCCTGGGTATCGGCCAGTGCACTCTGGGTCAATTCAACGCACTCGATCACCATATCGAGGGGAATGACATAGTGGGTGTCGCAGACTCGCACCAGGAAGCCGTCGATGATGGCAAGGGTAAGCGGTAGGCGGATCTGCACACGGGTTCCTTTCCCCGGGATGCTGTCCAGATCGACGGTGCCGCGCAGGGCCGTTATGTTGCGTTTGACGACATCCATGCCCACCCCGCGACCGGAGAGGTTGGTTATCGCCTCGGCGGTAGAGAACCCCGGCTCGAAGATCAGGTTGTATATCTCCTGATCTGTCAGCGTGGTGGTTGGGCTGATCAGACCGCGCTCGATGGCTTTTTGCTGGATCCTGGCTTTGTTGAGACCTGCGCCGTCATCCCGAATTTCGATGACGATACTGTTGGAGTCGTGATAGGCATTGAGATTCAGGGTGCCACGGGGGGATTTGCCTGCCAGCAGCCGTTGCTCTGCCGATTCGATGCCGTGATCCATCGAGTTTCTGACCAGATGCATCAGTGGATCGCCGATCTTCTCTACCACCGACTTGTCCAGTTCAGTCTCGGCTCCGGAGATTACCAGAGTGATATCCTTGTTCAGTTCCTGACTGACATCGCGCACCACCCGCTGGAAGCGGTTGAAGGTATCGCCGATAGGCACCATTCGTAGGCGCAGTGCACTGTCGCGGATCTCTTCCACCAGCATGGCAATGACCGAGGTGGCTTCCTGCAGCTGGCTTTCGCGGGTGCGTTGGGCCAGCAGATTGGCTCCTGAACTGGCGACTACCAACTCCCCGACCAGATTGATCAGATCGTCCAGCTTGTCGGCATGCACCCTGACGTAACGGCCCTCTTTGCTCTTGCTCTCCTTGGTCTGGTTCTGTTTTTTCAGGGCTGCATCGACGACGGCTTCGTTTACGGCACCCTGCGCAATCAGGATCTCCCCTAGTTTGGGCGCTTGTTCTGCCGGGGTCGCTTGTTGTGCCTGCAGACCGCTTGCTAACTCCTCTGCAGTCAGGGCGCCGGTGTTGACCAGCAACTGCCCAAGCATGGTGCTATCTTCCGGTAGCGACTCGATCAGGTTGATGAACTCGGCGATCTTGCTGTGGGGCGGCAAGATGGTGATCTGACAGTCATCTCTGACAAATTCAAAGACATCGCTGATGGCCGTCTTGTCTGCCTGCGAGTCGAAGTCTATCTCGTAGCCGAGGTAGCAATTCTCCGGATCGAACTGTTCCCAATCCGGTAGTGCCTGATGGATGGTCTCCACTGAACATATGGTTCCGAGGGTGCCGAGATAGCGCAGAAATGCGGCCGGATCCATGCCATTACGCAGCACATCGGGGCCAAAACGCAGGGAGATATGCCACAGGGAGGCGGAGCTGGTAATTCCTCCCTCTTTTTCGATCTTGGGTTCCGGCATATGCACAGTATCTGGCAGCGTGGCATGGGGGACGCACTGATGACGGGTGAGAGCGAGCCTTAGCCGTTCATCCTGGTTGGCATCGCCATCGCTTAACGTGCTGCCCTGTTCTGCAACGACACTGATGAGCGTCTGGATGTGGTCACAGCTCTCCAGCAGATCCTTGATCAGAGGAGAGGTGACGGTGAGCTGCTGATTGCGGATCTGGTCTAGCAGATCCTCGACGATATGGGTAAACCCGACGATGGGTTGCAGACCAAACAGGCCAGCCGACCCCTTGATGGTATGAGCTGCACGGAAGATGGCACCAATCAGCTCGCTATTGTCAGGGTCAGATTCCAGTGATAGAAGGGCTGACTCCATCTCTTCAAGCAACTCGCGTGCCTCGGCGATATAGGTTTGTAAAGCCTGATCAAGATCGATGCTCACGGTGACTCCTTGTCATGGTGGCTCAGGGCCGTTCGCCATGGGTGATGAGGGTGGGGTCGCCAAAAAAGGCCGAGAGCTGGCAGAGCTCCAGCAGTTCAAGCACAACATGGCTGTGCCAGACCAGCGCGAGGGAGGAGCCCTGCTGCAGAGCGGTCTTCTTCGCTGCCAGCAGCAGTTGCAGCCCGGCGCTGTCTATCTCGGATACCGCCGCCAGATTCAGCTCCAGTTCGTTCCCCTGATGCAACAAGGGTGAGAGAGCATCTTTCAGCTCGCTGACTGTATAAATGGTGATCTCGTCCGGCATGGTCACCACTACCTTGTTGTCGAGTAGCTCACTCTGTAGTTGCATGATGTGCTCCGGATCACGGCATGATGAGCTTGGCGACTGCGGCCAGCATCTGTTCGGGCTGGAAGGGTTTGACCACCCAGGCCTTGGCTCCTGCAGCTTGTCCCTCCTGCTTCTTGCTGTCCTGAGACTCGGTGGTCAGCATGATGACAGGGGTAAATTTGTAGTTGGCCAGCTTTTTGGCCTCTTTGACGAAGGTGATGCCATCCATGTTCGGCATATTGACGTCACTGATGATCAGGTTGATCTTCTTGCCATCTAGTTTGTTGAGCGCATCTTTGCCGTCAGAGGCTTCCATGACCTCATAACCGGCGCCCTTGAGGGTCATGCCCACGACTTGGCGAATAGTTGCCGAGTCATCCACGATCAGGATCGTTTTGCCCATATCTCTCTCCTAGAAAAATGTGATGTCGGCGCTGCTTGGTTGCGCGTTTACAGAACGGGTGGTGCGACCATGGTGAATATTGCGCTGTTCGTCGGTGGCGTATGAGAGCTCCATCTCTGCCAGCCAGCGATTGGCATCGATCTGGATTGGCCCTGTCGCATTGCTGCTCTGCTCCGAAGCAACCAGATGGCTGGAGAGGCTCTCCATGTTTTGTCTGACGTGGCTGAGGATCTGGCTGACCCTGTCTTGAAATTGCAGCGAGACAATGACGCTGGAAATTTCGCGATGGATATCGGTGCTCTCGTTTTGCAGCAGGGAGGCGGATTCCGCCAGGCTGTCAGTGGCATGGCGAAAACGGGCCAGCACCTGTTCGATTGTCTGCTCCGAGTTGAGCGCCGAGGCGTGATCCCGTGCGGCAGCATTTTCGGCAATCTGGAAGGCGCGACCGATAGCAGTATTGATGGTATCTACCTTGTCGGTCATCTTCTGGGCGGTTTCGCTGGAGAGGCGGGATAGGTTGCGCACTTCATCAGCGACCACAGCAAAGCCACGGCCTGCTTCCCCTGCACGAGCCGCTTCAATGGCGGCGTTGAGGGCCAGCAGGTTGGTCTGGGAGGCGATTTTGGCCACATCCATGGCCATGGTGTTGAGCTCTATGGTGTAGGTGGTCAGGCTTTTTATCTCACCCAGCATGGCGTCCCGATTGGCCTGGGCGGAATGCAGGATGGCAACCACTTCATTGAGCTGCTGCTGGCTCTCGCTCAAGACTCCTGCCATGCCACGGGAATTGGCATCACCCAATTCTCCGGCTGCCAGATGAGAAGCATTGACTGCTTCTTCCAGCTTGTTGGCCAAGCCGCTGAAGCGTTGAGTCAGGTCAATCATCGCGGCTTCGGTTTGTTGACGAGAGCTTTCAATTTGCTGGGACCAGATGGGGAGTGCCTTCTCGCACACCTGTTCGAGCCCGATGATGGAGTGGGCGAGAGGATCGGTTGCGACGGTTTGTTCCTCTCCTGCACGATGTCGGAGTGTGTGCTGGTGGAAGTGACTCGATGTCCAGAGCGCGGCGGCAATACCAACCAGCACATTGAGCAGCAGGTAGAGAGGTGACAGCGCATCGGCTAGCTGCAGCAACAGGCAGCTCAGCAGAGCAAGACCGATGCAGCAAATCCAGCAAACCGGTTCCCAAAGCGGTGTGTTCACGCCACTTTTGTGTTGTGCCATACGTAGCTTATCCCTGTGCAATTATTTGGTAAGAGGTAAAGGCGCAGGACCGAAACAGTCATGGTGCCCCTTGACGCTCTTTTCTTTATTTATAGTTGGCACAATAAGGTTAGCGGAAAAAAATTAATTGGCTGCAAATCGGAGTTGTTTGTATCAGCGATTGCCGTATCAAGCGGCTTGCGAGGTGGGGGGGCAGAGCTAGGTGGGGATGAAAAGGAGAGAAGGAGCCTGAGGATTCAGGCTCCTGATGAGGATCACGCCTCGTTGGCGTGAGCCTTCTGGCAACCTTCCACGGCGTGGGTAATCAGTTCCAGCGCGCTCTTGTCACACGGGGGCAGTTCGGCATCGCACGCCTTGATAGGGGTGACGCGATCGCCCCACTTGATGATGGCGGCCCCCCAGGTCAGGCCGGCACCGAAAGCGGCGGTCAGCAGATAGGAGTTCGGTTTGACGCGGCCCTGCTCCAGCGCTTCGCACAGGGCGATGGGTACAGTGGCGGCGGAGGTGTTGCCGTAATTTTCGATGTTGACCATCACCTTCTCCATCGGCGCATTCATCCGCTTGGCGAGGGTCTCGATGATGCGGATATTGGCCTGGTGCGGCACGATCAGGTCGACCTGCTCCGGCGCAATACCGGCCTGCGCCAGCACAGTGCTGGTGGCTTCCCCCATGCCGCGCACGGCGCGTTTGAAGATCTCCGGCCCTTCGAAGTTGAAGGTGAACAGCCCATCGATATCGGCAAAACGCACCCGATCGGTACCGAAGTTCGGTACATGCAGGATCTCCCGGGCTTCGCTGTCGCAGCCCAGCTTGTTGGCGATCAGGCCACACTCCTGCTCGCTTGCCTCGATCACCACGGCACCGGCACCATCGCCAAACAGCACGGCGGTATCGCGGCGCGCCCAGTCCAGCAGGTAGGTGAGGCGCTCGGCACCAATCACCAGCACCTTCTTCATCATGCCGGTCTGCACCAGCGAGGTGGCGACGGAGAGGGAATAGACGAAACCAGTGCAGGCAGCGTTGAGATCAAACACGGCGGCATTGACGGCGCCCAGCTTCTTCTGCACCGCAGAGGCGGCACTTGGCAGCAGGTTGTCTGGGGTGGCGGTGGCCAGGATGATGCCATCGAGATCGCTCGCTTCCAGACCTGCGCAGGCCAGTGCACGGCGACCGGCCAGGGTGGCGAGATCCGAGGTGCTGACATGGGAGATCCGGCGGGCCTTGATGCCGGTGCGCGGATAGATCCACTCGTCTGACGTATCCATGATGGTGCTGAGGTCATCGTTGGTCAGCACGGAGGGAGGCAGGCATTTGCCCCAGCCGGTGATATTGGCGTATTTCATCTTGTTACCGCTTCTCAAAGTGGATCGCCCGCGGGCGGAAAATCGTGCAATTATGCCGTACGAGACAACCACTGTCATCTTGTGGTCATGGTTATGTGCGGGGGGAGCCGCTGTGCCATCTGGTCGCAAAGGGCCGCAACGTGCTGAACATGGCAGGAAATTTTGCTTAAAACGCGGGACTCCTCTGCCCTAAGATAGGCATTTCGCCACCGATGAGGGGATCTTCTTGCTCAGAGCCAATCTCAACTTGTTGCCGACCCTCAAGGTGTTGCTGGAGACCCGCAATATCAGCCGCGCCGCCGAGCTGCTGCACCTGAGCCAGCCCTCCATCAGCAAGCAGCTTGCCCAGTTGCGCAGCGAGTTTGATGACGAGTTGCTGGTGCGGGAGGGGCAACGCTGGCTGCTGACGCCACGGGCTGCAGCGCTGGCAGCCCAGCTGGCGGATTCTCTCGGTGCGCTGGAACGGCTCTACGAGGCGCCCGGTTTTGACCCGAGCCGTTGCGAGCGGGTATTTCGGCTCGCCTCCTCCGATTATGTGGCCCAGCATATCCTGCCCGATATCTGTGCCGCGCTAGCGAAAGAGGCGCCGTTGGCGGCGCTGGAGTACAGCCTGTGGGACAAGCGTCAGCTGCCGCAGTTGTGGCAGTCCGAGCTGGATCTGGTCTCTACCATCACCGAGCTGGTTCCGGAGCAGATCCGTGGCCTGCATCAGGGGGAAGATCGGCTGGCGGTGCTGATGGGACGTCACCATCCGCTGGCAGGCAAGACGCTTAATCTCGATGACTATCTGGCCTGGCCTCACCTGCAGGTGAGCGGCGGTGGTGACAAGGACAGCCCGGTGGAGCAGGTATTGGCGCCGCAGGGACTGAGTCGGCGCTGGTTTGCCCGAGTACCCTTCTTTCAGGCGGCAGTGGAGGTGTTGCTGCGCACCGATTGCCTGATGACCACCCCGGCTCATATTGCCTGGCAACTCTCCTGCGGTCATGGGCTCACCTTTGTCGACTTGCCGTTTGCTACCCGCGACCAGCAGTATTATCTGCTGTGGCATCAGCGCCACCATCAGGATCCGGCCCACCGCTGGTTTCGCGAGCTGGCCTACCCCTTCCTGCGGGATCACCTGCAACGCACCGTCGGCGAGAGTCACAAGCTGCTCGATCTTGGCGGTTAGCCCCAGTCAGTTGTGTGGCGCTATAGCCATGGGTTATGGGTTCTATTCATAACTTTCACTACTGGCATAATGGCTCAGCCCGTACCCTGAATGCAGGTCATCATATCGAGCATATAAAGAGGAAATGCATGGAACTGACGAGTTGGCTGGCACTGGCCGCAATCTGCGTGATGGGGGCCATCAGCCCGGGGCCGAGTCTGGCGCTGATCATCCGCAACACGGTGCAGGGCGGACAGGGGCACGGCGTTGCCACCGCACTCGGTCATGGCCTCGGGGTTGGTATCTATGCGCTGGTTACCGCGCTTGGCCTCTCCATCCTGATCACCCAGACCCCTATCCTGTTTGATCTTATCCGCTACGGCGGTGCTGCGTTTCTTGCTTGGCTGGGGGTAAAAGCCCTGCTGGCAAAACCAGTCAGTGGTGAAGCGAGTGAAGAGGTGCACCAGCTGCGTGGCCGGCAAGGAGCCTTTGAAGGTTTTATGGTGGCCTTCCTCAATCCCCAGCTGGCGGTCTTCTTCATCGCCCTGTTCAGCCAGTTTGTGCGGGCCGATACCGGCTGGAGCGAAGGGGGCATCATGATGCTCACCGCTGGCGGGATCGACGCAGTCTGGTACGTGCTGGTGGCGCTGGTGCTCTCGCGCGGGCCTGTGCTGGCGTGGCTTAAAGCCAAATCCTTTGTGATCGATAAGGTGAGCGGCTTGGTGCTGCTGGGGCTGGCACTCAAGGTGGTTATCTAATCCTGCATTTTGCGGATACCTTAAGCGGGATCAAGGCACGGGGGTGGTGAATGGGCTAGAGTAGCGCCCATTTGCTGTCCGCCCTGATCCCGAGACCATGCACCAGAACAAGCACCCGTTAAGCCATAACAACCGGTTGGAGCTGCTGGCTCCGGCCAAGAACCTCGCCTACGGCATCGAAGCCATCAACCATGGTGCCGATGCCGTCTACGTGGGCGGCCCTGCCTTTGGCGCCCGCAGCGCGGCGGGCAACTCCATCGAGGATATCGAAGCGCTGGCGCGCCACGCCCATCGCTTCGGCGCCCAGGTCTTTGTCGCCTTCAACACCCTGCTTCACGATCACGAGCTGGAACAGGCCCGGCGCCTGACCCACCAAATTTATGAAGCCGGTGCCGATGCGCTCATCGTGCAGGATATGGGACTGCTGGCGCTGGATTTGCCTCCCATCGCGCTCCATGCCAGTACCCAGACCGATAACCGCACGCCGGAGAAGGTGAAGTTTCTGCAGGATGTGGGTTTCTCTCAGGTGGTGCTGGCGCGCGAATTGTCTCTTGCGCAGATCCGTGAGATCAGTGCAGCGACCAATGTGCAGCTGGAGTTCTTTATCCACGGCGCGCTCTGCGTCTCCTACAGTGGCCAGTGCAATATCAGCCATGCCCGTACCGGCCGCAGCGCCAACCGTGGCGAGTGTGCCCAGCTCTGCCGTCTGCCCTGTTCGCTGCAAAAGCCGGATGGCGAAGTGCTGGTGGCCGACAGCCACCTGCTGTCACTCAAGGATATGGATCAGACCGACAACCTGGAGGCCTTGATCGAGGCGGGGATCCGCTCCTTCAAGATTGAAGGGCGACTCAAGGGGCTCGATTACGTCAAAAACGTCACCGCCTGGTATCGCCAGAAGCTGGACGCCATTCTGGATAGCCGTTCCGATCTGGTGGCTGCCTCTGCGGGTCGTTGCAGCTACAGCTTCACGCCTGACCCCAAGAAGAGTTTCAACCGCGGCAGCACCGATTACTTCCTCCATGGCCGTCATCAAGGGATCGACTCAACCAAGAGCCCGAAATATGTGGGGGAACCGCTGGGGCGGGTCACCAAGGTGACCCGTGACGGCATCGAGATCGACGGCAAGCAGGTCAGCCTTAACAACGGCGATGGTCTGGGCTTCTTCAAGCCGAATAACGAGCTGGTGGGAATGCGCCTCAACAAGGTCGAAGGTAAGCAGTTACTCCTGTCAGAACGCATGCCGGGGCTGAAGGTGGGGACAGAAATCTACCGCAACCACGATCAGGCGTTCAGCAAGATGCTAGAGAAGACGAGCGCGGATCGCCGCATCCGGGTCGATATGGTGCTGGCTGAGTGCGATGAGGGCGTGATCCTCACGCTCACCGACGAGCAAGGCATTAATGCCGCAGTTACCCTGCCTTGCGACAAACAGCCTGCCGACAATCCGGATCGGGCGTTGCAACAGGCGCGGGATCAGCTTGGTAAACTCGGCAATACCCTGTTTATGGCGCGCAAGATTGAGTTGGCATTCACTCACCCGCTATTTATCGCCGCATCACAGCTCAACGGTCTGCGTCGGGAGGGCATCGCTGTGCTCGAGGCGGCGCGGGTGGCCAGCTACCAGCGCCCCGAGCGACGCATTGCCCTGCGGGATATCAACTATCCCCAGCACCGTCTCTCCTACCTTGGCAATGTGCTGAACAGCGCGGCCGAGCAGTTCTTCCGCGAACACGGGGTGGAGCGGATTGCTCCCGCCTATGAGGCGAACAAGGAGGAGCGGGAAGTGGTGCTGATGATCACCAAGCATTGCATCCGCTACAGCCAGAACCTCTGCCCGAACGAGGTACCCGGTCTCAAGGCCGAGCCGCTGGCGCTCAAGATGGGGAAAGACACCTTCCGCCTGCGTTTTGACTGCAACCGCTGCGAAATGCAGGTGATGGGGAGCCTGAAACGCTGATCAAACAGCCCCTTTCTCCGTCCGGAAAAGGGGCAACTTTTTATCGCAGGTTCTCTGTCCACCCTCCTTTAATTGCCAACCTCCCTTTAATTGCCCCTCTCCAGCGCCAGCAGCGCCTTTTTAATCTCCAATCCCCCCGCATAGCCGGTCAGGCTGCCGTTTTGGCCGATCACCCGATGGCAGGGAACGATGATCGAGAGGGGATTGCGGCCATTCGCCGCACCCACTGCCCGCACCGCATTCGGTTTGCCGATGGCGCGGGCAATATCGCTGTAGCTGCGGGTCTCGCCATAGGGGATGTCACACAGCGCTTGCCATACCGCTTGTTGAAAGGCGGTGCCACGGGCGGCAATGGGCAGGGAGAACCGCTGCAAGCGACCGGAAAAATAGGCGTCAAACTCGGCGAGGAAGGGGGCCAGCGCCGTGTGGTCTTGCAGCCAGCCACTCATATCGGGCAGTGCCCGCAGGCCCGCCACAAAGTCCACATGCACCAGACCACGTTCATTGATGGCGACCAGCAGATCGCCACAGCGGGTCGGCAGGATATTGTAGCGGATCATGGGGTTATCTCCTGTTGTTGGTTATCTGGCTGTTTTTCGTTACCGGTGGAATGGAGCAGCAAATTGGGCGCTTCACTCATGGCGTGCCACAGCCAGCTGGCCGCATAGCTGCGCCACGGTTGCCATGCTGCGCTTTGCGCCAACACCTCCTTCACCGGCAGCTTGACGCCACCTCCGAGCGCTTTTTGCAGCACCAGATCGGAGGCGGGGAAAGCATCAGGATCCAGAGCGCAGCGCAGCCGCCAGTACGAGACCGTCCAGGGGCCTATGCCCGGTAGCGCCAGCAACTGCTCATCACTGGCTGTCGTGAGGGTCAGCTCACCGCTGGCCAGTGCCTGCGCCACTCCCCGCAGGGTGCGAATGCGGCTGCCGGGCATGCCGATGCCGTCGAGATCGAGTTCGCACAACTGGGCGGGCGTCGGCAGCTGCGCCATCCCGCATTGCGCCTCGGTGCGAGCCACCAGTCGCCCGAGCAGGGTGATGGCCCCCTTGACCGACACCTGCTGGCCAACGATGGCGCGCAGCATCACCTCGTACTCGTCCCAGCCACCCGGCAGCCGCACGCCGGGCCAGCACGCTTGCAGACGGGCGAGCAGCGGATCCTGACCGAGCCGATCGCCGATCCGCAGCATGTCGGCATCGAGATCCCACATCCGGCGCACCCGATACAGCAGATCAGGCAGTGCCGCGAGCGGCAGATCATGGACCGTGAGTTGCAGGCTGTGCCCCTTGCCCTGCGCGATGCGCACCAGCGTGACCTGATCGCCGACCCGGTAGCGCCGCTCATATACCTCACCATCCACCCGCTCCAGCCCCGGGATCGCCCGCAGCCGGTAGAACGCCAGCATGGCCGCCACGTCATACGGGGGGCGATAGGGCAGTTGCAGCGTCAGGGTTGCGCCGTGCGGATCCGGGTGCATCTGGTCTGGTGCGTCATCGTGTGCCTCTTGTTGGCGCAGGGTGCGAGGGGCCAGCCCGTAGGCGTTGAGCCAGGCGTCGTTGAAACGGCGAATGCTCGCAAAGCCAGCGACAAACGCGATGTCGGTGATGGGTAGCCCGGTTTCGGTCAGCAGCCTTTTTGCGAGCAGCAGGCGGCGCGTCTGCTCCACCTGTTTTGGTGAGGCGCCGAGATGTTGCTCGAACTGGCGGCGCAGGGTGCGTTCGCTTATCCCTGCCTCAGTGGCCAGTTTGGCGAGCGTGCCTTCCGCCAACTCGCCGCGATCAATGCGTGCCAGCAGACGTGCCAGTTCAACCGGCAGATCGCCACGGGCGGCGGGGGCCAGCTCCGGGCGGCAGCGCAGGCAGGGTCGCAGCCCATACTGCTCGGCGGCAGCGGCGCTTTGGAAGTAGCGCACGTTGTGCTCGTGGGGTGGCCGTGCCGGGCAGACCGGCCGGCAGTAGATGCCGGTCGAGAGCACGCCGGTAAAAAAACGGCCATCAAAGCGGGCATCGCGGGCGAGCCGTGCGGCGTGACACTGTTCGCGGCTGAGGGTGTTGATCACCTCATCCGGTGACGGCTCTGGGCTGGGCTTTGCATTCATGGTGTTGGCGGCTTTGCTGGAATAGATGGCAAGAGAGTAAGGGGGCTCGGGGGCCATGACTAGCCAGAAACGGACAGGGATAGCAAAAATTGGCGAAAGGTTTTTTTACTCTTTCGTTGCACGGTTGGGTTTCACTCTTCGCTCCGTTGTTGTCCATGTATCGCGGCTCGACAGAAGGGGGCATAACGGATGTCGATTGGCCTGGCTTTATTTGCTTAGCGAGATTAGTGGCGGCGAAAACTGCTTAAAAATTAATAACAGATCACATAACTATCTTTTTTACATTGAGTGTGGCGATTTTGTGTTGTTCAATCGAGTCAGTTAATTTTTGATGATAATTAAGTCATCGCATTTGCGGCCCAGGGCCGACCAATAACAACACTTGCCAAGGATGATAAGTGAACGACTGTAAGGCATGGCCCCATTGCTGGGGGTTTAGTCTGATCGAGTTGTTGATCGCCATGACGGTTGTCAGCATTCTCGCGGCCATCGCATTGCCTGCGTATCAGGGTTATCTGCAACAGGGACGTCGTTACGAAGCGCAGCAGCAATTGCTGGAGCAGGCGCTCGCCCTCGAACGTATCTATACCCAACAGGGCCGTTATCCCGACACGTTTGCCACCCCGTCCAACACGGATTTCTACCAGTTCAGCTACAGCCAGCAAGATGCTGGCGACTACCTGCTCAAAGCCATTCCAACGACGCGACAACAGGATGAGTGCGGCACTTTGACCCTCGATCAGACCGGTTATCGCGCGGCCAATCGCCATGACTGCTGGGGATCATAGGATGAATGTGCGCGGATTTACCCTGATTGAGTTGATGATCACGGTCGGCATCGCCGCCATCTTGCTATTGGTCGGGTTGCCCTCCATGAGTCAGCGCCTCGCGGCCGAACGGCTCGATCGCAGTGCGACCGAACTCGCGTCTGCCTATCGCTTTGCCCGCAGCGAAGCGGTCAAGCTGACCCTGCCGGTGGTGCTGCAGGGCACCGAGAACGGTGGCTGGGAGGTGATGGCCGACAGCCAGCGGTTGCGTCAGGCATCGGCTCCCGGTGGCGGCGTGGTGATCAAGCCGTTTGACCCCATCCAGATCGCGCCAACCGGCAGCAGCAGCCACGCCGAGATCACTCTGGCCAATCGCCTCGGTGAGCAGCGGGTGCTCTGCGTGGCACCAAGCGGCCAGCTGCTGCAAGGGAGCTGCTCATGAGACACGCCGCACTTGCCCGCCAGCAGGGCTTCAATCTGGTGGAGATCATGGTCTCCATGGTGTTGGCGGTGATGGTGTTTCTCGGTCTCGCCAAGGGGCAGGTGGTCTCGTTGCAGCAGGCGCACTACAGCTTGCAGAGCACGCTGGCCACGATCGAGGCGAGCAACAGCGTGGAGCAGATCTGGAGTTCGCTGTGCGAAGTGCAGCGCAAGCCCGAGCGGTTCACCCAGGCCGATTTTCTTGCCCGCTTCACCCTGCAGGATGGCCACCGGCTGGTGCTGCCGAACCGTTATAGCGACAACTTTGTGGTCGCTATCGAGTGGCAGGATGAGCGGGTCTCCGGCGCCAAGCGGGTGGAGCTGAACGCAGGATTTCCGCCTTTATGCTGAGCGTCCACTCCCGGCAACGAGGTGTCAGTCTTGTCGAGCTGATGATCTCCATGGTGCTCGGTTTGATGCTGATGCTGGCGATTTTTGCCGGTTACGCCCCGATCAAGAGCACGGTCGAGCAGAGCAAGGCGCTGGAGCAGGCGAACGAAGTGTTGCGCTTTGCCACTCTCACCTTTACCAACAGCATCAAGCAGGCGGATCAGCTGATAGCCGTGACCCCTGATCGCCTGACGCTTGCCTTCAAGGTAGAGGGGGGCAGTCAGGTGCTCTCCTGCCTTGGCAACCAGAAAACCGCCGATTTTACCGAGCAGTACCGCTTCACGCCGCCGGTACTCAGTTGCGATGACGGAGATGGCCCGCGCCTGTTGCTGGCCCATCTTCAGGATCTTGAATTCGGCCAGCAGGGTGCAC
>NZ_CAWNZT010000188.1:22411-25898 GCF_963878965.1 Aeromonas sp. HMWF015
GCCCAGCTATCTGGCGCCTGGGGTAGAGGTGCAGGTGGCCCGTCGCAAGGCGGTCTGGGCGGCAGCGCTGGCCACATCCGGAGCCAACGCCACAGCAGGGGGAGCGGGATGAACAAGGGATTGCAGGGGCAGCGGGGAGCCGTACTGCTGGTGGTGCTGGTGGTGAGCCTGCTGTCGAGTCTGCTGGTGTTTACCAGCATTCAGGAGAACCAGTTGCAGACCCGCCTGAGCGGCAATTTTCACAAGAAGATCAATGCGCAGCTCAGTGCCGAGCAGGGGATGAACGAGAGTTATCGTGCCCTGCATCAGGCACTTGGCGCCGAACCGCGGATAGAGTGGGAGAGGCTGGTGCAGAAGGTGCCTGGCAAGGGGGAAGGAGCCATGGCGGGCAGCCGCTTCCGCATCGATCAGTTGGATGCCTCCGCTGGCAGCAAGCTGGCGTTGCAGAGCCATGGCCGCTATCTGGAGGGTAATGCCAGCCTCAACGCGCTGTTTGCCCTTAAGCGCGAGCCCGGCAATCTCATCTTTCAGGATTCGGTGGTGGCGTGTGAAGGGTTGAGCCTCTCCGGTAGCGGTTTTATCGACAGCTATGATTCGCGCAAGGGGGCGTACAAGGAGTCTGTTTCCGGGACTCTTAATCAGGGGCAAAACGCCAAGGTGGCGACCGTCAGCGACAAGGCCAATGTAGTGCTCGCCGGGCACTCCCCCATCTGGGGTGATGTGCGGGCGACCGGCTCGGTGACCTTGAACGGCTCTTCACCTGTTGCGGGTAATGTACTTGCTGGCGGCGATATCACCATTTCTCCCTCTGATGGGGTCGTAAGGGTTGAGGGAAGAGTGAACGGGAGTGGAAATTTTGCCTTGCAAGGGGGGCATATTGCCGGGGCCGTGTCGATCAATGGAGATGTCTCTATGGGTCATGGCACAAGCATTGCTGACGACAAGTTGAACTATGGTGGGAACGGGGCATTCCTTGATGCCAAGCATCAGAAGTATCTGGATCCCCAATACCGCACTCATCCCAAGCTACCGCCTGTTGCCGGGCAGGTGTGTGACCCGCTCAATGTGACCGCGCTGCCGAACTCTCCCAAGCTGGCCAATCTGCCGCTGAATGGCCCGTTGACGCTGGGCGCCACCCAGCAGATGGTGCTGACCACGGATCCCTCCACCGGCTCGGTTACCAGCAGCAACCAGCACAAGCCCGGGCTGCCGCTCCCCGGCAAGGGGGAGCTGTTTGGCAAGGATCAGACCGTTTACAAGCTCGACAGTCTCAATATGGGGGCCGATGCCACACTCACCATCAAGGGGGATGTGGTGCTGCTGATCGACAAGGATTTCACCATGACTGGCAGCAACAAGTTGACGGTGAGCGAGGGGAGCAGTCTGACCCTGATCGTCAGCGGCAAGGTCGATCTCGGGGCCGGTGCCGAGGTGACGGCAGCCAAACAGGGGCTGACCGCTGGCGGTACGCCCGCTATCTCCATCTATTCCGCGTATAGCGGCAAGGATGGGATCAAGCTGTCGGGCAATACCCCGCTCTATGCCGCCCTCTATGCCCCGCTGACCGAGATGAAGATCAGCGGTAGTGGCGGGCTGTACGGGGCGGTGCGTGCCAAGCATCTGACCGAGAGCGGTGCTGGCGGTGTGCACTACGACGAGGCGCTGGGCATGGCAGATCTGGGGGACGATCAGGGGCCGCCTCCGACATTGGCACTGCGGCAGTGGCACTTTGTGCAGTGAGGCTGGCGAGCCGCTAAAAAGGATCGAATGGGGCGCGCAACTGTGAGATGGTGGAGATCTGTCCACCCAGCCGTTCACTGTTGAGGAGTGCTCCATGCCAGGCCCCGCTCGCGCCGGTGCCCTGATCTATGCCAAGGATCCGGGCCTGCTGACCCACTTTTACCGTACCCTGCTGCAGATGGTGGTCTGCAGTCAGGATGAGCAGTTGGTGGTGCTGGAAAACAGCGATATCCAGCTGCTGATCCACGCCATTCCCGAGCCTTATGCCGGGCAAGTTGTTATCAAGCGGCCGCCGGAATTGCGGGAAGAGGGGGCCATCAAGCTGTTCTTCACCGTCTCCAGCCTCGCTTGGGCAGAAGCGAAGGCGGCGGATCTCGGTGGCGGTTTGCTGCCACAACAGTGGACAGGGCCCGGCTTTGTGGTGCGCAACGCCTTCGACCCTGAGGGCAATATCCTGCAACTGCGCGAGTTGCTGGGTTCCCCGGACCCCCTCTGAACCCTCTCTTTTTACAGCATGGTGGTGGCGTGCTGTGCCATGCACCGCCATAAAAATGAACCGCCATAAAAACGGGGCCCTGTAGTGGTCAACTAAAAAGGCCCCGTTCTGCTGTTAGCTTACTGCGCTCATTACTTCAGGTAGCGCTGTTCCAGATGCTGGCGCAGCCAGTGCGGATTGAGCGCTTCACCAGTGGCGCGGCGCACCAGCTCGTCGGTGCTGTGCAGGCTCCCCTGTGACCAGATGTTGCGCCCGAGCCAGCCGAAGATCTCCGGCAGGCGGCCCGAAGCGATCACCTCACCCATGCTACCCAGCTCTTTCTCGAGGGCAAAGCGCAGCTGGGCGGCATACATGGCGCCCAGGGTGTAGCTCGGGAAGTAGCCGAACGAGCCGTCGGTCCAGTGAATATCTTGCATGCAGCCATTGCGGTAGTTGCCCTTGGTGGAGAGCCCCAGCCACTGCTGCATCTTGGCGTCCCACAGCTCGGGGATGTCGACCACCTCGATCTTCCCTTCCACCAGATCGCGCTCCAGCTCGTAGCGCAGGATAACGTGGGCCGGATAGGTCACCTCGTCCGCATCGACCCGGATAAAGCCCGGCTCGACCCTGCTGTAGAGCTTGGCCAGATTGTCCGGCGCAAACGCCGCCTGCTCGCCGAAGTGGTGACGAATGCGTGGCGCCAGCAGCGCGAGGAACGCGGGATGATGCCCCAGCTGCATCTCGCAAAACAGGCTCTGGCTCTCGTGGATCGCCATGGAGCGGGCCTCGGCCACCGGCTGACCCAGCAGATGGCGCGGCAGCCCCTGCTCGTAACGGGCGTGACCGGTCTCGTGCACTATGCCCATCAGGCTGGAGACAAACTCCTGCTCGTTATAGCGTGTTGTGATCCGCACGTCGGTCGGCACGCCGCCACAGAAGGGATGACTGCTCACATCGAGGCGACCGTGTGCGAAATCAAAGCCGAGCAGCCCCATTACCTCCTGACCGAGCGCCTGCTGGGTGGGGATGGGGAAGGGGCCTTGCGGCAGCAGCAGGGCATCGCCCTTTTGTTGTTCACTCACGGTCTGGATAAGAGCTGGCAGCCAGCTGGCGAGATCGCCGAAGATCTGATCCAAGCGCGCGCTGGTCATGCCGGGCTCATAGAGAGCCAGCATGGCGTCGTAGGGGCGCACGCCAAGCGCATCGGCCCGCAGTTGTGCCACTTCACGGGAGAGTTTCACCACCTCCTCGAGATTGGGGGCAAAACCGGCC
>NZ_CAWNZT010000188.1:25909-33546 GCF_963878965.1 Aeromonas sp. HMWF015
ACAGCGCTTCGACCAGCTCACCGGGCAGCAGGCTTGCATCTTGCCACTGGCGCTTGATCTCGCCGAGGTTAGCACGTTGTACTTCATCGAGCGGTTCATTCTCGGCCTTGGCAATCCAGTCGCCCAGCTCGGGAGCGGTGCGCTTCTGGTGGATCAGCAGACCGAGTTCGGCCATCGCTTCGGCGCGGGCATCGTTGCCCCCTTCCGGCATCATGGCCGCCTGATCCCAGCCGCAGATGGCGGCGAGGTGGCTAAAGCGGTGGATCTGCTGCTGATGTTGTTCAAGCTTTTGATATGACATGGGATTGTCCTTGTTATCGTCCCTGATGGTATGCCGCCCCGTACCTGGCATGCTCGGGGCCGTTCGATGCTAACACCGCCGCAGCATCGTTGACCACCATCATGCAGGCGGGCCAAAGGCGTGGAGGCGAAACGCGGAATTAGCCGAGCCGCTTCTGGTGCCGTTCGCGGTTTTCCGCTTTTTTGCGTTCGCTTTTACGCAGCAGCACGTATAGAGCACCGCTGCCGCCGTGGCGACGCTCGGCGCTGTGGATCGCCATGACGGCGGGCAGTTGCGGCAACCAGGCGCTGACATAGCTTTTCAGCAGGGCGCGCGGGGTGCTGCGCTCTCCCTTGCCGTGCAGGATCAGCAGGCAGCGGATATCACGGACTTCACAATCCGCAATGAACTGCACCAGCGTCTGGCGCGCTTCGTTGAGGGTTTTCTGGTGCAAGTCCAGGCTGGCCTGCAGCTCGTATTTGCCGAGCCGCAGCTTCTTGTAGACCCCCTCCTGCACCCCATCACGCTTGAAGCCGATGATTTCGTGCGGATCGCGCATCTCGATGGCCTCCATGGTGAGGTGGTCGAGGGCGAGTTGCTCGGCGGTGGCAGCCTGACGGCGAGCGAGCTGCGCCTCGGTCGGGGCGGATTTGGCGGCATGGGGATGGATGTTGTCGCTGCGAATGGGCCGAACGTCGGCCACTTCATTCATAAATAGCGAGAGTTCGTCGTTATGAGACACGGCAGGCTCCCCATAAGAAAAAGTGGGGGCCATTATAACGGCCGCAACCGGCACAGAAAACGGGGAAAGGGTCAGGGGATAAGGGGCACCCGGCATGGACACTGCTGCAGTCTGGCCCGGGAATCACCGCCGCGAACCATAAAACAGCACAGGCGGTCAGTGTGAACTGCCGCCTGTGGTCAGAGGATTACTTGCCCTCTTTGGGCTGTTGAGAATGGGGTTGCTGTGAATGAGGCGGTTGCGAGTGCATCACCTTGTAGATGAAGTAGGCCGCGTAAGAGCTGATGAGCAAGAAGGTGCCGATAATCACCAGCATCGACATCAATCCCACGCTGTTGCCAAACATCAGGTCCAGCCAAAAGTCCATTTTATTGCTCCTGTCACCCGGTTGATGACAGGCATGATAAATACCTCTTTGCCCCGTCCGGGATGATCCCGATCAACTCCCTTGCAGGTTGTTTAATAACCAGCGCGATCTGTGATCGTTCTCACTGGACTCCTTGCTACCGAGCCTGCACAGGGCCCGGTGTGGTGAGCGGGGTAATGCGCCACCCTTGCTGCTCCAGCAACGCCAGCAACCCCTGTTCGCCGTAAAGGTGGAGGGCGCCTACCACGATAAAGCTCTCGTTGGGCAGGGTGGACCATTTCTTCAGCCAGTTGTGGTTGCGCTCGGCCAGCAGGGTCTGCTCCATCCAGCTTTGTAGCGCGGGCGGGGCCATCTCCTCCTTGAGCAGATTGATCAGCGTCGCCTCATCCCCCTGCTGCCACGCCTTCATCACGGCGGCGAAACCACTCTCCAGCATCGGTAGCTCATCCAGGGTGCTGGCGAGCATCAGGGTCTGGTTGTCACCCACGCTGGCCAGATAACCGAGCTGCTCCAGCAGGGTTTCACAACCCACTACCGGTTTGCCCTCTTTGGCGGCCCGGACGGCAAAGTGCTGGTCTATCCCGAGTTCACTCTTGAAGTCGGATCGGGCCATGGCGGCCTGGGTCAGGGTAATGGCGGCAAACCAGGGGCGCAGGGTGGCGAGGGTCGCCTCGTCGATGCCATAGCGGGCACCTGCCATCAGGGTGCGTTGATAGAGCTCGGCAGGCAGATGATCCTTGAGCGGTTTGCCATCCACCAGTCGGGTGAGGGAGCCGGTCTGTTGCCACTGATCCGGCGTGATGCTGTTCATGTCAACCTCCATCACCAGTGCGCGACTCTGCAGCCAGGCACGCTCCACCGGCTCGGGCAGAGGATAGAGAGCTGGCTTGCCCGCATGGATGGAGCCCAGCAGCCAGTGTTGCTGGTTGCCCTTGCTCACCCGATAGAAGGCGGGATCGGCAAAGGCGTGCAGCGGTAGCAGCAGGCAGAGCAGGAAGGCAAAGAGGGTGCGATGAAATCTCATGGGGATCCTTAATGTGCGCCGGGTGACTTCTCTTGCTGACAATAACCCCTATGATAAGTCCTCATTTCAGATAACCAAGAGGTTTGCCATGCCCCATCTTCGTTTTCGCGCCGTGACGCTCGAGACCCTGCAACAGCTGAGCGGCCCGCTGCTGGCCGAGCTTTGCGAGCTGACCGGCGGCAAGCCGGAGTTTGTCACCATGGAGCGGATTGATAGCTGCTGGATACGCAACGGCGAGCCCGAGGCGGGTTTTCCATTTGCCGAGCTGCACTGGTTCGAGCGGCCACAAGAGATGCAGGACGCCGCCGCGCGCCTTATCACGCGCCATTTGAAACGAGTGCTGGGGGAGCAGACCTATGTGGTGGTGCAGGTGATCCCTCTGGTCAAGAGCGCCTACTACAGCAATGGCGAGCACTATTGAAGAGAGGGGCAAACCAGGTTGGCGGGACGGGTGATGCCGTTACGCAGCTAACCCAACCTAGGCACCTTGATGCTCACCGCAAATCACGGGATCAGGCCGATTTGGCCAGCAGTTTGTCGAGCCAGCGAGTGGGCAATACCCGTCGCAAGAAGGCAAACAGCCGGGTCGGCGTGGTCACCGGATAGCGCGCCTTGGGATGGGCGTGGGTCAGCGCATGGAGCAGCGGCGGGATGCAGGCTTCGCTTGGGAGGGTAAAGCCGCTGGTGGCCCCCTCTTTTTCCAGCCGCGTCAGGGTCTGGCGGTAGGCCGATTGATGACGGCTCTGGGCTGGGTCGATGTGGCGCAAGAAGGCGCTGCGGGCATTGGCACGAAAACGGGTATCGATGGGGCCCGGTTCAATCAGGCTGATATGTACCCCGCTACCCGCCAGTTCGAGGCGCAGAGTGTCGCTATAACCTTCAAGCGCAAATTTGCTGGCGTTATAGGCGCCGCGATACTTCATGGCAACCAGTCCCAGCACCGAGCTGTTCTGCACTATCCGCCCCTCTTTGGCCTCCAGCATCGGCGGCAGCACCTGTCGGATCAGATGGTGCCAGCCAAACAGGTTGGTATTGAATTGTTCCCTGAGCGCCTCGGTGGGCAGATCTTCCAGCGCCCCGGGTTGGCCATAAGCGCCATTGTTGAACAGGCCATAGAGGCGCCCGCCTGCCAGATGGAGCGCCGCACTGGCCCCCAGTTCGATGGACGCTGGGTCTGCCAGATCCAGCTGTACTGCCAGCAATCCCTGTTGCTGCAGACGGGCCACATCTTCCGCCTTGCGCGCCGAAGCGATCACGGTAAAACCGTGCTGCCCGAGCGCCTGTGCGGCGGCGAGGCCAATACCGCTGGAACAACCGGTGATCAAAACAAAACGGGGCATGATGGCGTCCTTGTTACTGCTGATAAAAGCGTGCGGGCTGGTGAGCGGATAAAATCCTTATCCGGCTCGCATGTTAGCCTGCCAACCGGCAAAAAGAAAACCGGGCCAAGTGGCCCGGTTTGCTGACATCGTATTGCCTGATTACATGAAGGTAAGCGGCATGATGATGTGGAACTTGACGTCGTGCTCGGAGGCGAAGATGTTGGGGTAATCGGTCCAACCGCCGCCCTGGCTGATGTCGTTGTTGTAGTCGGTGTAGTGCAGTTTGAACAGGGTGCCTTTCAGCTTGCCATCCTGCACGGTATAGGTGACATCGAAGTTGGCTGCCCATTCGGTATCTTCACCGTTGGCTGCTTTCTTGCCTTGACCGGTTTCGATATCCCAACCGTAAGCACCAGATACACCGACGGACCAGCCAGGCGCACCAACCAGGTCATCCAGAGAACGGGTCACGCCGAAGAACAGCGCTTTCTCGTTGTTGGCGTTCCAGTCAGAGCGGGAGTCCCACCAAATTTCGTTGGCACCCTGGGAGTTGGCGTAGCCACGGGTCAGACGGGGCAGGTAGTTGCCTTCCGCACCTTCAGCCTTGGTCCACAGACCTTCCAGACGGAAGCCGTACGGGCCCATGCCCCAGGCAGCTGTCAGAGCTTGTTGCCATGCCAGACCGTCATAAGTCTCGATCTGGGAAGCGCCCTTGGTGTAGGTCTCGGTCTCGGAACCGTAGAACTGGTAGCTGGTGGAGAGGCCGCCCAGTACGTCAAACTTGTGAGCCAGTTTGAAGTGGTAGCTGTCCATGTAGCCTTCGGACTGACCGAAAGAACCGGTCACAGCAGTGCCATTTTCGAAGGTGTAACGGGCTGCAATACCGTGGATGTAGTCGATGACGTTTTCATCAGCGAACGGATCCATCCACGCTTTGGCACGGGAGAAGACCTGAGTCTCTTTGTACCAGGGGGCCTTGTACTCGTCAGCGATGGCGTAGGTCAGGTAGAGGCCACCGAAGTTACCTTCAACTTGACCACCACGATAGGTACCCGGCTGATAAGACCAGTTAACACCGATTTGGCCAGGGACATACAGCTGGGTATAACCACCCTTGGCAGTGATGCCGCCGTCCAGGAATTTCAGCTTCATCGCTGCGTTGGAGAGGCTGAAACCACCTTCAGGGGAGCCATCTTTGGCGTTGTTGCCCCAAGAACGGCCAGCGAAGGAGAATTCGTTTTCCTGGTTGACCGGGTGATTTTCGGTAACGGCCAGGTCATAGGCACCGAAGCCGCCCAGATCCAGACCTACGGTGTCCCAGGCATAACCGGAGTTGAAGTTAAGAGCGGCTTGAACGGTGGAATGGCTCAGGTTGGACTGGTATTTGCCTTCTTTCTTGGCTGCAGTCGGGTCACCATCGATGCGCTGACGATCACGCTGGAAGTAGAACAGACCGCCGGTCAGTTTGGAGTCTTTAACGAAGGTTTCATAGGACTGGCCGTATTCCGGGCTCATCATATCCTGAGCTGCCAACGCCATACCGGGGGCGACCAGAGCGGCTACCACAGCGGCACTCAAAGCGGCGCGCTTGAAGATCACTTTTTCCATTTTTATTGCTCCTGATTTTATGGACTTAGCTTTTTTTTCCGGCAGTTGGCATCGGGCCTACCGCTCGGTATTGGCATTGCAATCAAAACCCCGAAGGGCAAAAAATCTTGTCTTGGCTACCTGCAAACCCGGATGTCTTGGCACATCTGTAGTTGGCAGTCCTGATCATCACATGTTGTTTTTTTATGTTCCGATTCTTGGCTATCGGACAACCCCAAGAGTACGTTCGCGGTGCGAAATATCAATGAAAAGTTCCCTCAACGTTTCAAAAGTATGACCGAGTGCAAATAATCATGGGCAAGGTCGTAAACAGCCTCATGGCAGGTATTACGGTGATGAGAGCGTTTTCTTGAGGCCGCAGCCAGCGCCAGTGCGGGTTTTCATCCGGTACGGGGGAAGAGGTGTCAGTTAACCTGCCGATAACAGATAATTTTGTGCTACAAAAAAACTTTCCCTCTGGTTGAGGGAAAGTGATCTGGTGAGGATGCGGGGCGAATAGGGGTCAGCCTTGCTGGCCGAGGATGAGGGGGATCTGCTGCGCCTGATGGTGGATATGGGACGAGACCTGCACCGAGAGCTGGCTCACCTGACGGGCATGCTGATGGATACGGGTGATCAGATCGGCAAAACTGGCCAGCTTGTGTTCCTGACTTTTGGCGTTATCGGCGCCCTGCAGTGCGATAACTGCGGTGTTGCGGGCGATCTCCCGCACTGCCTGGGTAGTCTGGCGTAGTTGTTCCGCCTGCGCCCGCTGGCGGCTTGATTCGCTGGTGATCCGGTTCAGTACAGTGCCAAGTTGTTCGCCGGATTGGGTCAGGCGCCCCAGAATATCGGTGATCTGGTTGAGGGATTGCTGGGTATTGGCCGAGAGGTGGCGCACTTCATCGGCAACCACGGCAAAACCGCGTCCCTGTTCCCCTGCGCGGGCTGCTTCGATGGCGGCGTTGAGAGCCAGCAAGTTTGTTTGCTGAGCGATATGACCGATCACATCGACAATGGCCGTCACATCGGCAACCGAGCGAGTGAGGGCTTGCAGCGCCTCATCGCTCTCGTCAATCGCCAGTCCTGTCTGATGAGTGGCGTGCAGCATGCTGCCCACCAGATCTTCGCTCTGGCTCATCGCCTGTTCGTTATGGTGGGCATGCTGGGCGATGTCGGCGGCGACCTGATGGACCTCTCCGGCCAGCTGGTTCAGCTCATCCATCATCTGGCCGCTCTCGTCGACCACCTGTTCGGTGGTGCGGGTGCTGTGGTGGATCTCGTCAACCTGACTGACCATCTCTTGCAGACTGAGGGATACCGCTGACAGCTGCCCCTCTTTCTGTTGCTGGTCCAGTTGCAGACGACCGATCAGCCGATTGTAGCTGGCAACAATATCGGCCAGCTCGTTGCGATCGCGCCCGGCAGGCAACGGCTCGGCCTGCCCCGTCTGATCGAGCTGCATAAAGGCTCCGCGCAGTCGCAACAAGGGGGCGAGCAGCCAGCGTCGTTGCACCAGCGCAAACAGCAGGGCGACTATCACCAGACAGAGCGCCAGCGTGCCGAGGATGGTGGCCAGCTCCTGATTGACGGCTTGCCGCTCGCGGGCAAGTTGTTCCCCCATCTGTCTGGTTGCTTGCAACATGGCCATGATGTCTTGCTGCACGGTCTGGCGGCCAGCCTGTTGTTGCTGAAGCGCCGTGCGGCTGTTGGCCAGCTCCTGCGGATAGCGACCCAGCAGAGAGCGTAATTCGCTGCGCGGTTGATCTCCCAGCTCCTTGCGCACCGGCTCCCCCAGGGTGAACTCATCGGCGAGCGCCTCTTCATACAGGCCGAGCAGTGGCAGAGCTTGCAGCGCTTGCGCCTGTTTTTGCAGTGCCTCCAGCTCGAAGCGGATCCCTTCGAGCAGCTTTTCATTGCCCTGCTCCATATAGCTTTGGCGCAAATGGGCGAGGCGCGGCAGGCCCGCCAGGATCTCGGCCGCACCGCGGCGATATTGTTGTGCCGCGGCAGATTGTTCCGTGCTGGCGCCTTGCTCCCCATAGCGGATCAGCGCCATGGCCTGGCTGCCTAGTTCACTCTCCGCATTTTGTAGCAGCAGCTCGCTGTTGCCCGAGAGCTTGCCTGCGGCCTGATAGTCGTGTGCGATGCGCTGCGCCATCTGTTCGAGTTGCTGTCTGAGCGGGGCTGCCACGGCATCATCCTGAGTGGCCAGCGAGGAAAGCGCTTGCTGGCGGATCTTCTCCGCAGCGGTCAGTTGTTGCGGATCGCCGCTGTTGAGGTAGTCACGCAGGCTGTTTTGCAGGGTCACTGTC
>NZ_CAWNZT010000189.1:0-4166 GCF_963878965.1 Aeromonas sp. HMWF015
CCGCCACAACCTCTGTCACTCACAATTCTCATACTGGTAGTGCTGAAACCGATGCTAATTGAACAAACAGAACTTGAACCGATTACGCTGGTTGAATAGACCACAAACCCGTCGGTTTGCGGTCTGAATGAATGCTTAGACCTTGAAGAAGCGGATCCCCTGATCCAGCTGCTGAATGATGTCGGTGAGCTGGGATGCATCGTGGTTTACGCTCTCGGCCGCAGCCACGTTCTCCACTGACATCTGGGTGATCTCTTCGACGGATTGGGCAATCAACTGGCTAGCTGCAGCCTGTTCATGGAGCATGGAACTGATCTCCTGAATAAGGCCAACCACCTTGCGTGAACTCTGATCAACCTGAGCCATGGTGTTGCTGGAGTTGTCAGTGGTCTCCCGCACGGTATCCATGCTGTCGGCGCATGTATTCATCCCTTTCACCGCACCAGTCGCCCCTTGCTGGATGGACTGGAGCATCTCGTTGATCTCCTGGGTTGCTTGTGTGGTACGAGCCGCCAGGGTGCGAACCTCATCTGCCACCACCGCAAAGCCACGTCCCATGTCACCGGCGCGAGCAGCTTCAATGGCGGCATTCAGTGCCAGCAGGTTGGTCTGGTCGGCAACCCCCTGGATCATCACCGAGATCTGGCTGATCCGTGTGATGTCATCAAACAGCCCTTGAACTTGCTTGGCGGAGTCATTGACCGCAGCCGTTACCCGCACCACCTCTTGGGAGGCTCGTTTGACCTGCTCTTCACCGGCATGGGCGATCTCGCCGGACTCCATGACGACAGTATTGGCCTGATTGGCGAAGGAGGAGAGCTGGGAGACCGAGGTCGTCAACTCTTCCACCGAAGCGGCGGTATTGGCGGTAGCCAGCGACTGTTGCTGGGAGCTGGTGTTGACCTGCTGAGCGGCGGCAACCAGCTGAGAGGAGCTGGCGGTGAGTCCTTCGGCTGCATGCTGCATGGTGGAGACAATATCGCGCAGACTGCGGCGAGTATTGACCATCGAGATCTGGATCTGGGTC
Source organism: Aeromonas sp. HMWF015 (assembly GCF_963878965.1). NCBI lineage: Bacteria > Pseudomonadati > Pseudomonadota > Gammaproteobacteria > Aeromonadales > Aeromonadaceae > Aeromonas > Aeromonas sp. HMWF015. The sequence continues at coordinate 1,028 of NZ_CAWNZT010000189.1, forward strand.
AGTTCATCATTGCCTTCCGGATTGTCTTTCGCCGTGAGATAACCACCGGCCAATTGCTTGATCTCTTCCATGATGCTGGCCAGCGGCTGGTTGATGCTGTTGCTCAGCAGCCAACCGAGCAGCAGGGACAAGATGACGGAGAGGGTGAGAATGGTGTAGGTGGTGGTAGTGAGGTCAGCGACGATCACATCACTGTCGTTATAGGCTTTGGTGCCCAGTTGTTCATTGATATCCACCAGCTTGCTGAGCAGATCATCGGTCACTTGGAAAGTGGCAGCGGCTTCGCCTTTCATCAGTTTGACGGCGGTGTCGTTGTCATTGGCATAGCTGGCGGCCATGGCTTTTTTGGCGGCTGCTTTATAGAGGGGCCAGGTGCGGTCAACTTCTGCCAATGCGACTTTTTCTGGTTCGGTCAACTCGGTGGCGCGATATTTATTGAGCAACGCCTGCATTTTTTGCTCGTGGTCATCCATTTCACGGGCAATGTTGTCCATCCCGGCCTGGGTTGGTTCGATAACATAATCAAACAGCGAGCGGTTATGGTAGATCGCCTGCATATTGGCGTTGGCAATATCTTTGATGGGCGTCAAATTGTTGAGATACATGCTATTGAGCATGTCATTGACGACGGCTGTATTTTGTTTGCCATATATCCCCACCCCGATCAGGATGAGGTTTACCAGTAAAAATGAGATTATCAATCGCACTTTAATGGAAACCTGACGTATTAGATTGTTCATAGATAGCCTCATGCTAATGGTTAGCGTTCCTTGCAGTGATAAAGCGACTGCTTTTGAACTATTCCCCCTTGGTCAGGGGACAAATTCAATATGGTCTGGCCGGTTTGGTTGGTCTGGCTTGCCATTCGGCAAACCAGTTTTCAATTTGATCCAGCGGCAGGGGGCGACTGATGTAATATCCTTGTGCCAGTTCACACCCCAGCAATGTGAGTTGTTGCCAGTCCTCTTCGCTCTCAACCCCTTCGGCCACTGTCTTGAGCCCCAGCTTTTGGCTCATCACTATCGCTGAGGTCAATATAGCCAACTTCTTGGGGCTGGTATGGGCGTCATGGACAAATTCTTTATCAATCTTGATCTCGGTAAAGGGACAGCGAGATAACTGCTTCATGGAAGAGTAGCCGGTACCATAATCATCCATGGCGACGCCAAATCCCCGTAATCTCAGCCGCGCCAGCGTGCCCAGCGACATAGCCAGATTTGACATAAAGGTGGTTTCGGTCACCTCGATAATAATGGCACTGCAGGGCAATTGGTGTTCCTGGACAATCTCGACCATTTTTCCAACCAGTTTATCGGTGGTCAGCAGAGTGACCGGCATATTAATGGAGCAGCTGAGTGGCGAGGGCAGGGTGGTCAGCTTATTGAGTCCTCGGCAGGTGGCGTGTAAAAACGCATAGAAAAAGTCCAGCGCCAGTTGCCCCTGTTCCAGATGATGGACAAAGCAGATGGGTGGCAGTACCCCGTGTTCCGGGTGATGCCAGCGAACCAGCGCTTCGAAGCCATAGAGAGTGGCATCCATCATGGCGACCTTGGGTTGCAGAAAGGGAACCAGTTGCCCTTCTTCCAGCGCCTGCCGCACATCCTCGGCGGTAAAGCTGAGTTGCATCCAGTTGTTGTTTTTACGGTGTTTCATGGGGTCGCAATGTTGCAGCATATTGTGCAGATCCTGCTGCCGGATCGGCTTGGCCAGCACGCCGATCACCTCCAGCGTGCCAGCATCGGCGATAGAGTGGATTACGTCCAGTACATCCCGATCGACGGCGCTCATGACGGCGATAAACATCTGATAATGAGCATTTATTTCCAGCTGACTAATGAGTTCAACCCCATCCATACCGGGCATGTTGAGATCAGTGATCAGCAGGTCGACGTGATCGATCTGCTGCAGTTTGTCCAGAGCATCCTGACCATCGCTGGCGAGATGGATTTGGCCAAAGCCCAGCTCCTGCAGCAGGCAGGTCACCTCATACTGCTGAGTGCGAGAATCATCGACCACCAGGGCGCAGCGGCCCTGCCATTGTACTAATGACATAGCTAATCCCTCATCAATCCGGGCGACCGAGTGTCTGGGTTATCTGTGTGAGTGACATCACTTCGTCGACCCCTCCGTGGGCGATCGCCTCTTTTGGCATGCCAAATACCACACAGCTGGCTTCATCCTGAGCAATAGTGCGGGCGCCGGTATCGCGTAGCTCTCGCAAACCACGGGCACCGTCATCCCCCATGCCGGTCATGATGACGCCGAGTGCATTGTGTCCCGCACTCACCGCCACCGAGCGAAACAGCACATCGACCGAGGGGCAATGGCGGGAGACCGGCGGCCCCTCTTTCACTTCCGCCAGGTATTGGGCACCACTGCGCTGGATCAGCAGATGCTTGCCCCCCGGCGCAATGAGCGCCACCCCGGGCAGCAGGCGATCCCCCGTGACCGCCTCTTTGACTTCAATCTGGGACAGACCGTTGAGCCGCTCGGCAAACGAGGCGGTAAATCTGGCGGGCATGTGTTGCACGATGGCCAAACCCGGGCAGCTGGTGGGCAACCGGGTCAGCAGGTACTCCAACGCTTGGGTGCCACCGGTCGAGGTGCCAAGGGCGATGATCCGCTCGGTGGTTTTGAATTTGATCCGCTCGGCTGGGGCAGAGAGCATGGCATCGGCGCTGCGTTTGGGGGCGGGTACGAAGCCTGCGGGCTGGTTGGTCGGCATCAGGTTGCGCAGCTTGGCGTTGACCGCCATGCGGATCTCCTGGATCAGCTCGTTGGCTGATTGCTGCAGAAAGCTTTTAATGCCGACGACCGGTTTGGTGATGATCGAGATGGCGCCAGCGGCGAGGGCATCCAGTGTGACGGCGGCCCCTTCTTCGGTCAGAGAGGAGCAGATGATGACCGGTGTCGGGCGTTCGCTCATGATTTTTCTCAAAAAAGTGATGCCATCCATCCGCGGCATTTCAATATCGAGAATGATCACGTCCGGCCAACTCTTCTTCATCTGCTGCATGGCAAAGATGGGATCGAATGCGGCGCCCAGCACCTCGATATCGGGGGCTTTGTCCAGCATCTGGGTCAGCACTTCACGCACCAACGCCGAGTCGTCAACGATCAATACCCGTATGGTCATAGT
>NZ_CAWNZT010000190.1:0-26139 GCF_963878965.1 Aeromonas sp. HMWF015
GTTATGTAGTGGAGGTGCTGCGCGGGTCGCTGAACCAGCGCATCAAGGATCACGGCCACGATAAGCTGTCGACCTACGGCATCGGCAAGGATCAGAGCCACGAATACTGGATGAGCGTGATCCGCCAGCTGATCCACAAGGGGCTGCTGACCCAGAACATCACTCGCAATCTGGTGCTGCAGTTGACCGAAGCGGCCCGTCCGGTACTGCGTGGCGATGTGAAGCTGGAACTGGCGGTACCCCGCCTGCAGCCTATCTCCAGCCGCAAGGAGAAGCGCAACGGTCTGCTCGATAACGCCAACTACGACAAGCGGTTGTTCAAGGAGCTGCGCGGCCTGCGCAAACAGATTGCCGAGGATGAAGAGGTGCCGCCCTACGTGGTGTTCAACGATGCAACCCTGGTGGAGATGGCTCAGCTGATGCCGATGACCGAAGACGAGATGCTGGCTATCAACGGTGTCGGGCACCGCAAGCTGGAGCGCTTTGGCGACGCCTTTATGGATCTGATCATCGACTACTGCCGCCGGTAGGGTCGATTAGGCAGCCTAATCGACCACGGTAAGCGCGGCTCGGAAGAACCAAGGGTCAGACGCGAGGTTATTTCAGGCTGGCGTAGAAGGCGGCTAAATTGTCGATATCCGCATCGGTCAGCGGCGCCATGAAGGGATCCATCAAGGGCTCTTTGCGACTGCCATCCTTGAACGCTTTCAACTGTTTCACCAGATAGGCGGCATTCTGGCCCGCCAGATGGGGATAGTTGGGGATCATCGCCTTGCCTTCTACGCCGTGACAGGCGGCACAGACCGCCGCCTTGGCCTTGCCTGCCTCGATATCTGCAGCCTTGGCCTGATGACCCCACGCCAGTGCCAGCAAGGGCAGGGCATATACCCATTTTTGCATCTTCTTCTCCTTGAATTGAAAAATGATGGTTGCCAGTGAGCACAAGCATGGCTGACGGCAGTATAAAGAGTGACACGAGCATACGCAGGGACGAATGGCACAACCATGAAGTTGATCAACACTTTTGCGACCGAGTTGCCCTGGGCCTGTGAACCCGTGGCCCCCCAGCCGCTGCAGCAGCCCCGGTTGCTTCATCTCAACCGGGCTTTGCTGGATGAGTTGGGGCTGGGAGGCGTCAGCGAGGCTGACTGGATCGCCTGTTGTGGCGAGGGAAAGGTGCTGCCAGGCATGCAGCCGGTAGCGCAGGTCTATGCCGGCCATCAGTTCGGGGGTTATAGCCCGCGGCTTGGGGATGGTCGCGCGCTGCTGCTGGGTGAGCAGCTGGCGCCGGATGGCCAGCGCTGGGATCTCCACCTGAAGGGGGCAGGGAAGACGCCGTTCTCCCGTTTTGGTGACGGTCGCGCCGTGCTGCGCTCCAGCATCCGTGAGTATCTCGCCTCCGAAGCGCTCCATGCTCTCGGCATCCCGACCACGCGGGCGCTGGTATTGGTGGGGAGTAAGGAGCCTGTTTATCGCGAGCAGGTGGAGACCGGGGCGACCGTGCTGCGCACCGCCCCCAGCCATCTGCGCTTCGGTCATATCGAGTATTTCGCCTGGAGCGGGCAGGGGGAGAAGATCCCGCATCTCATCGACTATCTGCTGCGCCACCACTTCTCCGAACTGGAGAGTGGTGCCGAACTGTTTGCCGAGGTAGTGCGTCGTACCGCGCGCCTGATTGCCAAATGGCAGACGGTGGGCTTCTGTCACGGGGTGATGAACACCGACAACATGTCGCTGCTCGGCTTGACGCTGGATTACGGGCCATACGGCTTTATCGATGCCTACGTGCCCGATTTTGTCTGCAACCACTCGGATCCGGCGGGCCGCTACGCGCTGGATCAGCAGCCCGCGGTCGGTTACTGGAATCTGCAAAAACTGGCGCAGGCGCTGGCTGGCCATGTAGACGGTGATGCGCTGGCTGCAGCGTTGGCCCAGTATGAGCAGCAGCTGATGCTGCACTACTCCGAGTTGATGCGGGCCAAGCTCGGGCTGGCAGTGTGGGAGGAGGATGACCCGGCTCTGTTCCGCGAGCTGTTCCGGTTGCTGGCGGCCCACAAGGTGGATTACCACCTGTTCCTTCGTCGTCTCGGTGAGGTAACGCAAGAGGGGGCGTGGCCTGCGTCTCTGCTGGCCCTGTTGTCTGAACCTGGTGTTTGGCAGGAGTGGCTGGAACGCTATCGGGCGCGGCTAATGCGCGAAGGAAGCGAGGATGCCGTGCGTAAGGCGCAGATGGATGCCATCAACCCCAAGTATGTGCTGCGCAATGCGCTGGCCCAGCAGGTGATCGACGCCGCCGACGCAGGGGATATGCAGCCGTTCGAGCGGCTGTTCGCCGCCTTGCAGCACCCCTATGATGAACAACCCGAATATGAGGATCTCGCCACCCCGACTCCGGCATGGTATTGCGGTGGTGAGCTCTCCTGCAGTAGCTGAGAGACAGGGAATGAGTTGGCAAATCAAACAGGTAGATAGCGAAGCTGGCGTGGTGACGCTGGATTGTCCGGCACTCGAGTGGGACACGTTTCCGCTGTTGGCGCAGGTCTTGCTGCGAGAGTGGGAGCTGCAGCCGCTCGAGCAGGATGCGGGGGCCGATCGCCATAGCTGGTTGCTGGAGTTTGAAGGGAGCCAGTTTCGGCTGGAGTACGAACACTACAGCGGCTGCTGGCTGGAGGCGGTGCGCCCGGTAGATCGGGAGGCGCTGCTCTGGCTCGCCAGGCAGCACAAGGCGTGACTATCGCCCGCAAGGCCTGCTCTGCGGCTGGCCCACCTGGACAAGCGTAATCGCATAAAGATTGAACTATCGGTTTGGGGGCGTATAATCTCGCCCCTCGATTATCGCCAATGGTGGCGATATGGGTTCCCTAACCCCATTAACCAAAAAGGTCACAAGATGAATCTGACCCCTGCGCAGTACCAAACGGCGCTCGTTCGCCTGTCGTTGTTCCACATCCTGATCATTGCCAGCAGCAACTATCTGGTGCAGCTGCCGATCACCGTGTTTGGCTTCCATACCACCTGGGGTGCGTTCAGCTTCCCGTTTATCTTCCTCGCCACTGACCTGACGGTGCGGATCTTCGGTGCCGGTCTGGCGCGCAAGATAATCCAGACCGTGATGCTGCCTGCGCTGGCGGTCTCCTATGCGCTCTCCGTGCTCTTCTTCGAAGGGAGCTTCCAGGGCGTTGGTCATCTGGCCGAGTTCAACCTGTTCGTAGCGCGTATCGCGCTGGCCAGCTTTATGGCCTATCTGGTAGGGCAGTTCATGGATGTGGTGGTGTTCAACCGCCTGCGTCTGCTCAAGCAGTGGTGGATTGCACCTGCGGCCTCCACCCTGTTCGGTAATCTGGTTGATACCATCGCTTTCTTCAGTGTGGCCTTCTGGCGCACCACAGATCCTTTCATGGCTGAGCACTGGGTCGAGATCGCAACCGTTGATTACGTATTCAAGTTGCTGATAAGCCTTGGTTTGTTCGTGCCGCTCTACGGTGTCTTGCTGCGCTACCTCAGCCGCAAGCTGGTGGGCGAGGCCGGATTATCCAGCCTGCAAACGGTCACCCGGCAAGCCTGACCAGATTGACCACCCTTCGCGGTGGTCAATTTTTTTGCACTTTCTGCAAATAGCGCTTGCCTAGTTAAATGAGAATGATTATTGTTAACTTGTTTTCCGGGAAAGACTTCATTCGTTCCAACGTGATGGACTTCTTGTGAAGGCACGACATTGCTCACATTGCTTCCAGTTAAGGGCCAGTTTATCTGGCCCTCTTTTTTTGTCATTTTTCAGCAAGTTGCAGGCATAAAAAACGGGAGCCAAGGCTCCCGTCGTCACGCTGTCTGTGGCTTACTCGATATCGAGTGCCTCGGGGGAGAGGATCACCCCTGTGGTATCGGCGTAGAGGTGGTCGTCAGGCAGGAAGGTCACGCCACCGAAGTTGACCGGCAGATCGGTCTCCCCTACATCCTTGCTGTCGGCACCGACCGGAATGGCTGCCAGTGCCTGAATGCCGATATCCAGATCTTCCAGAATATCGACTTCGCGGACGCAGCCGTAGCAGACAATCCCTTCCCAATCGTTCTCTGCTGCTGTTGTGGCGATGTCGCTGTCGATCAGAGCGCGGCGCATGGAGCCACCGCCATCGATCAGCAAGACGCGTCCCAGCCCGTTCTCTTTGACGAGTTCACGGATAAGACCATTCGATTCGAAGCATTTGACGGTGGTGATGACGCCGCCGAAAGAGGCGCGGCCGCCGAAGGAGCAGAGCATGGGTTCAAGCACATCCACCATGTCCTGATAGATGTCGCACAGTTCAGAAGTATTGTATTCCATAGTGTCAAATCCACGGCTGGAAACAGGTGCAACCAGTATAAGGAGTGGGTGTGGCATTTCAATGAATATTCCTTGCACAGATCACCTGTCGCCGCTTTTCTGCATAAGCTCAATGCAGTTCACTGCCAGTTTGCGAGAGGTCCATCGTGCTTATCCGTCATAAGTTGATCCTGAATACCGTGCTGGTTGCCGTTGCCATGCTGGTACTGAGCGGCCTGTTTATCTACTCCAGCCAGGTGCACCGTCATCTGACCGAAGCCCAGCGTAATATCGACCAGCTGGAGATCGCCATGCTCAACCTGCGGCGGGCCGAGAAGGATTTTCTGATCCGCAAGGATATGACCTTCGTCGAGCGCTTCAATCAGGGGCTGTCAGATTTTCACCAGCACAACCGGGAGCTGGTGACTGATGACAATCTGGCGGCCGTCGAGGGGGAGCTGACCAGACTGGATCAGCAGATCAGCGGTTATGGCAAAGCCTTCAACGATCTGGTGGCCCAGCAGCAGAAGATTGGTCTGGGGCCTGAGGAGGGGCTCTATGGCAAGCTGAGGGCGGCGGTGCATGAGGTGGAGAATGGGCTCAAGCAGCTGGATCAGCAGGGGCTGCTCATCACCATGCTGCAACTGAGGCGGGCGGAGAAAGACTTCATGCTGCGTTCCGATATCCAGTATCTGGAGCGTTTCGAGACCTTGCACAAGAGTTTTCAGGATAGCCTTGCCACTTTGCCGGAGGGGGATCGCGGCAGGTTGGAGCAGGCCAGCAAGCAGTACCGGCAGGACTTTGTGGCGCTGGTGCAGGGGATGCAGGTACTGGGGCTGAAAGAGGATGAGGGGCTGCGCAACCAGATGCGGGATCTGGTGCATCAGACCGAACAGGGGTTTGCCGCCGTCGATCAGCACATTGTCGCTGAGCTGGAGCGGCAGAGCGCTCGCCTCAACAGCCTGATGCTGGTCTGTGGCGGGGTGATTGTGGTGCTGATCGGCATCATGAGCGTGTTGCTGGGGCGCAGCATCGACCGTCCCATTACTCAGGTGAATGATACCGTCAACCGCATTCGCCAGGATAATGACCTGCGCCTGAAGATAGAGCTGCGCGGGGCAGATGAAATGGCCCAGCTGGCAGGCAATCTCGACGTGATGCTGGGCGGGTTTCGCAACCTGATTGGCGATGTGAAGCAGAGCGTGCACACCCTGACCGAAGCGGCGGATCACCTCTCGGCCAACGTCAAACGCACCAGCGAAGGGGCGGCGCGCCAGCTGCAGGAGACCGACATGGTGGCGACCGCGTCCACAGAGATGGGCTCCACCATCGAAGAGATCGCCCGCAACACCGAGCAGGCGGCCAACAATGCGCAGGCGACCAACAACAAGGCGATGGAGGGGCGGACTGCGGTCGAGAATACTGTCGAGCAGATCCGCTCGCTGGCAGGCAATCTGGAGAGTTCATCCCGCGAGGTAAGTCAGCTGCAAAAAGAGAGCGAGACCATCGGCTCCGTGCTCGATGTGATCCGCGGCATTGCCGAGCAGACCAACCTGCTGGCCCTCAACGCAGCCATCGAAGCAGCCAGGGCAGGGGATCAGGGGCGTGGCTTTGCGGTAGTAGCCGATGAGGTGCGCAATCTGGCCATCCGTACCCAGAAATCGACCCAGGAGATCGCCGGTATCATCAGCTCGCTGCAGAAACAGACCGGCAGCATCGTCGAGGTGATGGCAACCTGCCGCGAACAGGGCAACCGCAGCTCGGATCAGGCCAGTACTGCAGGGGAGTTGCTGGGGCAGATCACTCAGGATGTTACCCACATCATGGACATGAGCACCCAGATTGCGGCAGCCATCGAGCAACAGAGTCTGGTGGCCAACGAGGTGAACCGCAACGTCAACAACATCCGCGACATTGCCCAGGAGTCGAGCATCATGGCGGAGGAAAATGCGAGATCCAGCGAGGGCCTCAACGAGCAGGCCCAACTGCTCAACAAGGCGGTGGCAAAATATCGGGTTTAGTGAGCGGACTGGCATCCTTGTGAGGTTTTTGCACCAGAGTGGCAATGATTTGATCGTAATGGCTGTTATTGGGGAAATTCGCTCATATAATCGCCGCCACTATGATGATTCGGAAGGATTCGATGGCAAAGTTGCTGGTGGCCGTATTCGGGCTGCTCTGTTCCTGTCTGGTGTTGGCAGGTTCGGCGCCTCAGGCTACCCCACTCAAGCCCGGTATGGAGCCGCTACTCAGCTGGTTCAACGGAGCATTTACGAGCCGGGAGCAGGCCAGTTACGACAGCCGCTTTACCAGTGCCGAGCTGCGCCTGATGGAGATCTGGCCTGGCTATCAGGGCTATCGCTGGGTCTATGCCGAGCAGTACCTGAGTCTGCGCTCCGTCCGTCCCTTCCGCCAGCGCATCTATCGCTTCTCACCCGCCCCTGACGGGCGGATCCTGATGGCCGAACTGACTATGCCCCGTGCCACCGATTTTGCCGGTGCCTGGCATGATCCCGCCCTGCTCGACAGTCTGACCCCGCAGCAGCTCTCCTTGCGTCACGGTTGCGAGATCTGGCTGACACGCACCCCCTCCGGCGAATATGCCGGTCACACCCGGGTGGGCCACTGCTCCACCGATTTTGGCGGTGCCACGACGCTGGTGCAGCATATCTGGATTGGCCCCGACAGCGTCAGATTGCTGGATCGCGCCTATGACAACGCAGGGAGTCCGCGCTGGGGCAGCCCGGGTGAGGGGTATGTCTATTTGCGTCGTTCCAAAGGATTTGGCCAGTAGGGGAGAGTGCGTCTGGCTGCGGGAACATGAAGGATGAAAAACAGGGATCGTAAAAAAGGCGCCCGATGGGCGCCTTTTTCAGAATTCTTCAGAAGTAAAATTACTTCTTGGTGGTCATCGCACCGAAACGCTTGTTGAACTTGTCTACGCGGCCGCCGCTAGAAACTTCTTTCTGCTTGCCGGTGTAGAACGGGTGGCACTCGGAGCACACGTCCAGGTTCAGATCTTTACCGATGGTAGAGAAAGTGTTGATGACGTTACCGCAAGAGCACTTGGCGGTGATGGCTACGTAGTCAGGATGGATACCAGCTTTCATGGACAACCTCAATTAATAGGCCGTGTCGCCATCCGATCTCTTGTCGGACACCACACGATTGTTGAACACAGTTTCAAAGGCTGCGAATAATATAGGAAATGCCTGATATCAGGCAAGTGGCTTCGCAGAAAAAATAGGCAACCCCTGGTGAATTCTTCCCAAACGCTGGATCTGGTTCGTGTCGCTGTCCCGGTACCGTTACGCCGTCACTTCGACTATCTCTCTCCCCTGCCGTTACCTGCCCCCGGTTGCCGGGTCGAGATCCCTTTCGGTCCCCAGACCCTGGTCGGGCTGGTGGTGGATCATCCGGCTGACAGCCAGGTGCCCCGCAACAAGCTCAAGCCCATCAAGCGTGTACTCGATGCGACGCCGGTGCTGGGGCCGGATATTCTGGCGCTGATGAACTGGAGCGCCAGCTACTACCAGCATCCGCTGGGGGAAGTGCTGCCCCACGCCCTGCCGGTGTTGGTGCGCAAGGGGGAGCCTGCCGCCTATCGCGAGCTGGAGTTCTGGTTTGCCACCGAGGCAGGCATGGCCATCGACCTTAACGAGCTCAAGCGGGCGGCCAAGCAGCAGCAAGCGCTCGCCCTGCTGCGCAAGGGGCCGCAGACCCCCTCCGCCCTCAAGCAGGAGGAGATCCAGAGCGCCGCTCTCACCGCGCTGGAGAAGAAGGGGCTGCTGGAGAAGCGCTCGCTGGAGCCAAGCCATGACGGCGACTGGGCCGCCCGTTTTGAACCGGGGGAGGGGCTGCGCCTCAACGGCGAGCAGGCATTGGCCGTCTCTGCCGTTACCAGCCAGAGCGACAAGTTCGGCGCCTTCCTGCTGGATGGCATCACCGGCTCCGGCAAAACCGAGGTGTATTTAAGCATCCTCGAGCCCCTGCTCAAGGCGGGCAAGCAGGCGCTGGTGATGGTGCCGGAGATCGGCCTGACCCCGCAGACCATCAACCGCTTCCGCCGCCGCTTCAATGTGCCTGTGGTGGCGATGAACTCCGCCATGAACGACAGGGAGCGGCTCGACGCCTGGCTCGCCTGCCGCGACGGCGGCGCCGCCATCCTGATCGGCACCCGCTCCGCGGTGTTCACCCCGTTTCACAACCTCGGCATCATCATCATCGACGAGGAGCACGATGGCTCCTTCAAGCAGCAGGACGGTTTTCGCTACCACGCGCGGGATCTGGCGGTGATGCGGGCCCATCGTGTCGGTATTCCCATTTTGCTTGGCTCGGCCACCCCGTCGCTGGAGACATTGCACAACGCCCGCAGCGGCAAGTATCACCACCTCACCCTGACCCGTCGCGCCGGTAATGCCCAGACCGCCCGTCAGGTGATCCTGGATATCAAGAGCGTGCGGTTGCAGGCTGGGCTATCCCCCCAGCTGGAGCAGTTGATGGCGGAGCATCTGGCGGCGGGCAATCAGGTGATGCTGTTCCTCAACCGCCGTGGCTATGCCCCGGCTCTTATCTGCCATCAGTGTGGCTGGAGCGCTGCCTGTGAGCGTTGCGATGCCTGGTACACCTGGCATCAGGCCGGACGACGGCTACACTGCCACCACTGTGACAGCGTACGCCCGCTGCCCCACCACTGCCCCGAGTGTGGCAGCAACGAACTGATTGGATCGGGAGTGGGTACCGAGCAGTTGGAGCAGCTGCTCACTACGGTGTTCCCGCAATATCCCGTAGTGCGCATCGATCGGGACAACACCCGCCGCAAGGGGGAGCTGGAGACCCATCTCGGCGACATCAAGGCGGGCAAGTACAAGATCCTGATCGGCACCCAGATGCTGGCCAAGGGCCACCACTTCCCGGATGTGACGCTAGTGGGTCTGCTGGATGTGGATGGTGCCCTGTTCAGCGCCGATTTTCGCGCCGCCGAGAAACTGGCCCAGCTCTACACCCAGGTGGCGGGCCGCGCCGGTCGCGCCAGCAAACCCGGGCTGGTGGTGCTGCAGAGCCACCATCCGGAGCACGCTCTGCTGCAGGATCTTACCCAGAACGGTTACGGCCACTTCGCCGATACGGCGCTCAAGGAGCGCCGCCTGCTGGGGCTGCCGCCCTTCAGCTATCAGGGGCTGTTTCGGGCCGAGGCCAATGGCCGTGACGAGGTGCAACTGTTCCTCTCTCGCCTCGCCGATACCCTGCGCAGCGCCCGTTATCCACACGTTCAGGTGCTCGGGCCCATCAGCGGCTTTATGGAGCGCAAGGCGGGCAAGTTCCGCATGCAGTTGCTGGTGCAGGGGCCAAACCGGGCGCCACTGGCTCAGCTGCTCGATTGGGCGGTGAAGGAGCTGGAAGGCTGGCCCGAGACCAAAAAGGTGCGCTGGAGTCTGGATATCGACCCCACCGAGCTGAGTTGATGGTGGCACTGGAGCCGGTCGCTGGCAGTTATCGTCAGCGACCGATGGGTGATTTCATTTCAAGGCTCAGACCCGCAGATCGATCTGCTGCACCCAGCCCCCCTTGCCCTGTTCGGTGAGATAGAGGCCGGATTGGCGCAGCACCCCCTGATTGCCGCTCTCCCCCAGATGGTTGAAGGGGGTGTCGAGGGGGCGCAGCAGGATGGCGCCGATCCCCAGTTCGACCAGCGCGATAGGGGCGTGCTCGGGATGCCAGAACTGCAGCGCTGAAAACTGTCTATCCCCCTCGTCCAGCACCCCGTTGCCATCCTCATCCAGGGTGGCCAACTCGCCGAAGCCATTGCCGGAGTGGGCGCCAAACAGCTCGCCGCCATCGTCTATGGTGCCGTTGCCGTTGCGATCCAGCACCACAAAGCCGCTCCCTTCGCGCAGGCCCGGCAGGCTGTCCTCTTTGCCATCCTGATCGATATCGAAAGTGACCCGTGCCTCGGTCAGATCGGCAATCTTGCCATCCAGACTGAGTACCAGCGGATCCTTGAGGGCATTGAGGGTTGTGCGCCGCTGGCTCACTTCCAGCTGACGCCAGTCGAGCACAAAGCCGAGATCGAGTTGAATAGTCTGACCATCCCGAGTCGCTACGCTGGCCGATGCCACCACGTTGAGCTGCTCCTGTTGCAGCAGGGTGTCCGTCACCTCCACCAGTTGATCCGGCTCAGCGGCTTGAGCAGCGGCGTCTCCTTGGGTCACTCCATCGCCTCCTTCTTCGGAGGGTTTGATCGGCTTGGGCAGCTCGATTTCATGGCCCAGCATCGCCTCGATCATCAGCTTGATCAGCCGCTGGCGGTTATCCAGTCCATCGTCGGGAATACCATCCTGCTCTTTGCCGACGTTCGCTGCGGGTGGAGCGGGAGGTGTTGCTGCTTGCTGGCTGGCGGCCGATTGCCTCGCGGTTTGCAGCGTCAGGGCGCTGGTTAGGGTCAGGGTGCTGCGGCGTTCGCCGGCCGCGGCCGTGTTGTTGCCTTCCGGTTGATTAACGACGGGTGGCACGGGCCCGAGGTTGCGCACCTTGCGGCTCTGGGCCTGTTGCTGCCGGTATTGCACCTCCCCCTGGAGGTCGTAGTGATCGATGCGCATACGTTCGCCCTCGGCGCTATACATCTGGTCAGTTATCGACCAGTCAATGCACAAGGCTTAACACCAAATCGGACTAATCAGGGAGGTGGTTAGTACTAGGTTGCAAGGTGGCGGCGTGGCAGGATGATGGGCATGCGGGTGCTAATCCGTTTGCCCAAGCGCAGGGCGCAACATGTGAAGAGGAAGAGAGGATGAGAAATTGTCTGGTGATGGGAGCGGCAGGCTATATCGGTTCCTATCTGGTACCCCACCTGCAGACCCTCGGCTACAAGGTGATTGCCGGGGCGCGCCGTCCCTGCCGCTTGCCTGAGGGGGTGGAGTTTCGCCTCGCCGACAGCCTCAAACCCATCACCCTGCTGCCTGCGCTGGCGGGCATAGATACCGTCTTCTATCTGGTGCATGCCATGGGGGCGGGGGCCGATTTTCACCGGCTGGAGCAGCAGGGGGTAAAGAATTTTGCCGCCGCTGCCCGCGCCGCCGGGGTGCGCCGCATCATCTATCTGGGGGCGATCCAGCCTGAGCAGTGCAACAGCCGCCATCTCAACTCCCGCCGCCACTGTGGCGAGTTGTTTCGTGACTCCGGCGTGCCGACGGTGGAGCTGCGCGCCGGCATCATCATCGGGCCCGGCTCGGCGGCGTTCGAGGTGATGCGGGATCTGGTATTCAACCTGCCGATGATGGTGACGCCCAAATGGGTGCGCTCGCGCACGCCGCCAATTGCGCTGTCCAACCTGCTTCACTATCTGGGCGGGCTGGTGGAGGCTGACGAGGTGGATGGCCGCATTTTCAATGCGGTCGGCCCCGAGCTGCTCAGCTATCAACAGCAGTTGCAGAAGTTCGCCGCTCATATCGGCAAGCGCTGCCCCATCATTCCCATCCCGTTTCTGAGTCCGCGCCTCTCCGCCTGGTGGCTGCAGTTCGTCACCTCGGTGCCGCAGCCGGTGGCCAAGGCGCTGGTGGGGGGTCTCAAGCACGATATTCCGGCCGATGATGGCCCGCTGCGGGCCCTGCTGCCACAGACCCTGCTCAGCTTCGACGAGGCACTGGCGGAGAGTCTGGCGCTGGAGCAGAAGCTGGGTGCCGAACAGCAGGGGCAGGAGACGCCGCTCGGCCTGCGCTGGCGCCATCCCGAATATGGTTTCTATGACCGTACCGCCAGCGGCGAGGCCATCTGCCTCGCCTCTCCCGAGGTGGTGTGGCAGGTGTTGCAGCAGCTGGGGGGTGAGCAGCGCTACTTCTACATGAACGAGTTGTGGGTGGTTCGCGAATGGATGGATCACCTGATTGGTGGCCCAGCCCGCACCCGTGGCCGCACCAATCCGGATCGTTTCGTGAAGGGGGACATGCTCGACTCCTGGCAGATCCTCGGGGTGGATGAGGGGCGCAGGCTCGATCTGTTGTTCAACATGAAGGCCCCGGGCGTCGGGCGGCTGGAGTTCAACATCCTGCCGGAGGAGTCTGGGTTGACCCGCATCCGGGTCACCGCTCACTGGCATCCGCAGGGCGCCTGGGGGCTGGCCTACTGGCTCGCCATGCTGCCGTTCCACCTCTTTATCTTTCAGGGGATGACTGAAGCCATCGCCCGTCAGGCCGAAGCGAGGGCAGGTATCCCGGTGATGGATTAACCCCTCTTCACACCATTCCCGCTTATAGAGTGCCCCGTTCGGGGCATTTTTTATGCGGCGACCATGCCCGGTAATGGCAGATAGTGGTAGGCGTCTCATGGCAAAGGCTGGCATCATGCCGCGGTCTTGTTTACCGCGGATAGATAATCAGTCAGAAAAAGAAGGGATTATGAAGAAAAAACCGTCAATTTTGGGGGGCGCCTGCATCATTGCCAGCGTCTGCGTGGGAGCTGGCATGCTCGGTCTGCCGAGTTCGGGGGCGGGGGCCTGGACCCTCTGGTCGGTGCTGGCGCTGACCGTCACCATGGTGATGATGACCCTCTCCGGCTGGATGTTGCTGGAATCCTTCCAGCACCACGATATGCGGGTCTCCTTCAATACCGTGACTCGCGAGCTGCTGGGGGAGAAGCTCAATCTCCTCAACAACCTCTCGGTCTACTTTGTTGGCGGCATTCTGCTCTACGCCTATATCACCTCCTCTGGTGCCATCCTGCAGGGGATACTGGGGATCGACAGCAAGCTCGCGTCCGTGCTGTTCGTGGCGCTCTTCTCTGCGGTGGTGTGGCACTCGACCCGCGCCGTTGACCGTATTTCGGTGGTGCTGATCGCCTTCATGATCCTCAGTTTCGCCCTCGGTGTGGCCGGTCTGCTCGGCAGTATCAAGCTGCCGACCCTGCTCGATCTGGCGGGCAGCGAGAGTCGCTACGCCCCCTATGCCATGGCGATGCTGCCGGTGGCGCTCACCTCGTTCGGCTATCACCACTCGGTTGCCTCCCTGCGTGCCTATTACCAGAACGAGCAGCAGGCCAGATGGGCCATTCTGGGGGGAACCCTGATCGCGCTGGCGCTCTACGTGCTCTGGCTGCTGGGGATCTTCGGCAACCTGCCCCGTCAGGATTTTGCTCCCGTGATTGCCAAGGGAGGTGACGTGAGCGTGCTGCTCTCCGCGCTTTCAGGGGTGATCGAATCGGAGAAGGTAGCCAGCGCCATCAACGGTTTCTCCATGGCGGCCATCCTTTCCTCCTTTATCGGGGTGGGGCTTGGGGTGTTCGACTATCTGGCTGATCTGTTCAAGTTCGACAACAGCCGCGCCGGTCGCTGCAAGACCTGGGCGGTCACCTTCCTGCCGCCGCTGGTGCTCTCCCTGCTCTTCCCGTTCGGCTTCCTGCTGGCCATCGGCTATGCCGGTGCCGCCGCCACCATCTGGACCTGCATCATCCCGGCACTGCTGGTGCTGCGCACCCGGGCGCGGGCCGAGCGGGGCGAAGTGACCCCCCATTTCGTCACCCCGGGCGGCAAGCTGATGGCCTGGCTGCTGATCCTGTTCGGATTGGCGACCGCGCTGTTCCACTTTCTGTCGATGGCAAATCTGTTGCCGGTCTATCTGGGCAACTGAGTCAGGTCTACAGCACTGGCAAAAAGGGCGGCAAGGCCAACTTGCCGCCCTTTTTGCGCCATTTTTATCCCACACGGCAGAATCTATAACTAAAGTGGTATGTGTGGGTGGGGTAAGGTGCTGAAATAACTGGTCTGATCTGGTTTATGGCAGCATGATCTGCTGGGCATGCCCACCGCTTTCTTTTATGATCCCCGCCCTTCAGCGTGCCCCCTGCCGGCACCTCATTTGCACCAACCACATCGGGGTCCCCCATGTCCGATCTGCGTCAAGAAGCACTCGATTACCACGCCCAGCCCGTACCGGGCAAAATTGCCATCGCCCTGACCAAGCCTGCCGAAACCGCCCGCGATCTGGCGCTGGCCTACAGCCCGGGTGTTGCCGAGCCGGTGCGCGAGATCGCTGCCAACCCGGCCGATGCCTACCGCTATACCGGCAAGGGCAATTTGGTGGCCGTCATCTCCAACGGTACAGCCATTCTGGGGCTGGGCAATCTGGGGCCGCTGGCCTCCAAGCCGGTGATGGAGGGCAAGGCCCTGCTGTTCAAGCGCTTCGCCGGTATTGACGCCATCGACATCGAGGTGAAGCACGAGACCAGCCAGCAGTTCATCGACACGGTGGCGGCTATCGCCGATACCTTCGGCGGCATCAATCTGGAAGATATCAAGGCACCGGAGTGTTTCGAGATCGAGCAGGCGCTGATCGAGCGCTGCGATATTCCGGTGTTCCATGATGACCAGCACGGTACCGCCATAGTCACCGCCGCCGGTCTGCTCAATGCGCTGGAGATTCAGGGCAAGCTCATCAGCGACAGCCGCATCGTCTGCATGGGGGCGGGGGCTGCCGCCACCGCCTGCATGGATCTGCTGATCAAGTGCGGCGCCAGGGCGCACAACATCTTCATGCTGGATCGTCAGGGTGTCATCCATACCGGCCGCAGCGATCTCAACAAGTACAAGCAGCGTTTCGCCAACGAGACCCCGCTGCGCACCCTGATGGATGTCATCGAAGGAGCTGACGTGTTTGTCGGTGTCTCCGGCCCCGATGTGCTGCCCGCCGAGGCGGTCGCCCTGATGGCGCCCAATCCGGTGATCTTCGCCTGCTCCAACCCGGATCCGGAGATCAAGCCGGCACTGGCCCACGGGGTACGCAGTGACCTCATCATGGGGACCGGTCGCTCCGATTACCCGAACCAGATCAACAACGTGCTCTGCTTCCCCTTCATCTTCCGCGGCGCCCTCGATGCCCGTGCCAGCCGCATCAACGATGCCATGAAGATTGCCGCGGTCGAGGCGATCCGCGCGCTGGCCAAGGAGCCGGTGCCGGCCGAGGTGCTGACCGCCGCCGGGGTCAGCGAGCTCGCCTTCGGCAAGGATTACGTCATTCCCAAGCCGATGGATGCCCGTCTGCTGCCGCGCGTCGCCCGCGCCGTAGCGCTGGCGGCGGTGGCCTCAGGCGTTGCCCGCATTGAGCTGCCCGCGGACTACATGCTGTAATCCGGCATTGCAAACGGCCCCATAGCGGGGCCGTTTTTATTTCTGTTTCTGGCGATAGCCAGAGACGCCAGCCGGGTGACAGGTTGGGGCATATGGGGGCAAATCGGGTTCAAAGGTGGCCAAACAGCGCTCTCCTCTGACACAATATTGCCACTATGACGCTAACGAGAATCAAGATGCAGCAGCCAGTCAGCGGCCGTTTGGCCCACGCCCTCTCATTTTTGCGCCATGATGGTCGCCACTTTGCCCAGTTTGTCTGGGGCCGTTTCCAGCAGGACAGATTGACGGTCACCGCCGGTTATCTGGCCTATGTCACCCTGCTTTCGCTGGTGCCGATGATCGCCGTGGTCTTTGGCATGATGTCCGCCTTCCCGGTGTTCCAGAGCCTCAAGCAGGCGATGGAGCAGTTCGTCTACCACAACTTCGTGCCGACTGCGGGAGACATGCTCAAGGAGTACATCGACGGCTTCGTTGCCAATGCCACCAACACCACGGCAGTGGGGATTGGGGCGCTGGTGGTGGTGGCGTTGATGCTGATCTCCGCCATCGACAAGAACCTCAACTACATCTGGCGCTCGACCCAGGGCCGCCCGCTGGCGCAGGCGTTTGCCATGTACTGGATGATCCTCACCCTGGGGCCCGTACTTATCGGGGCCAGTATCGCCATCTCCTCCTACATCTTCTCGCTGCGGCTGTTTGGCGCCGAGAGCCTGTTCGGTATCGGTTATCTGCTGTTGCGCGGCTTGCCGTTTCTCTTCTCGGTGCTTACCTTCCTGCTGGTCTATACCGTGGTACCCAACTGCAAGGTGCGGCTGATCCACGCCTTTATCGGCGCGCTGGTAGCGGCGACCCTGTTCGAGCTGGCCAAGCGCGGCTTTGCCATCTACATCACCAACTTCCCCTCCTATCAGGCCATCTACGGCGCGCTGGCCACCATCCCGATCCTGTTTGTCTGGGTCTATCTCAGCTGGCTGGTGGTGCTGCTGGGGGCTGAAACCACGGCCTGCCTCGGTGAATATGAGAAACCGGCGAGTGAGGAGCTTGGCTAAGCCATCGCCTTGGCCATCGGTTTATTGGTAGCATCGACGACCGCCCCTGCGAGGGGGCGGTCGTTCTGTTTTCAAAGGAGAGGGATGTGATTGCATTGATTCAGCGGGTCAGCGAGGCCAGCGTGACTGTCGAGGGGGAGGTGACCGGCGCCATCGGTCAGGGATTGCTTGTACTGCTCGGGGTAGAGCAGGGGGATGACGAGGCCAAGGCCGACAAGTTGCTGCATCGGGTCAGTGGTTATCGCATCTTTCCGGATCAGGAGGGCAAGATGAACCTGAATGTCAGCCAGATCGGCGGCAGTCTGTTGGTTGTCTCGCAGTTTACCCTGGCGGCGGATACCAAGCGAGGGATGCGTCCCAGCTTCTCCTGCGGAGCTCACCCGAGCGAGGCCGAGCGCCTCTATGACTACTTCGTGGCCAAGGCTGCTGCCAGCGGCATCCCGACCGCAACCGGGCGTTTTGCCGCCGACATGAAGGTGGCGCTGGTCAACGACGGCCCGGTGACCTTCTGGCTACAGGTCTGAGGATGCCTGATCCCGCGGTATGACGTGGACGATCACGTTGATGAGCCCCGCGACCGGGTAGGGGGTAGCCGGGCCAATCCACTGCTCGATCAGTGTCAGGGCGTGGGTTAGCTCAAGCGCGGTGCGTGGCAGCAGGTTGATGACCAGAGTGCCGTTCAGCCGGGGGGCCAGCGCCCGGTATAGCCGCTCCTGAAACAGCAGCAGCGGGTTGCCATCCTGACTGAAGAGATCGAGCAGGATGAGGTCGTACTGCTGCTCGCTCTGCTCGAGAAAGGCGAGGGCATCGGCCTGATGGAGTGCCGGCGCGGCGTGTTCATCACTCTCCTGATGCTGGAAAAACTGCTGATAAACGGTCAGCACCTCTTCGTCGAGGTCGACGCACTCGTGGCGGGCATCTGGCCAGCGTTGGCAGAGATGGCGGGTGAGATCGCCGCCACCCAGACCCAGCTCGAGTATCTGTGTGGCCTGTTCCGGCAGCAGGCAGGCGATGACCCGTTGATGGGGCAGACAGAGGGTCGCGGGGTCGGCGAGCGACATGGCGGATTGCACCACGCCGTCTATCTCCAGCCAGCGGTGCTGGTCATTTTCCTGTACCGTGAGGCGGCGCTGGGGTTTGACGCTGAGGTGCAACAAGTGATCGGCTTGGTACGCTTGCAGATTGAAGTCCATGAATTTGCACGGCAAGATGGTTTCCGACCAGTGTAACTCAAGGATGAAACTATGTACCGGGTAGTCACCCCTCAGACAGTCGCCGAGCTGGATGCCTACTACCAGTTGCGCTGGGAACTTCTGCGTAAACCCTTCAATCTGCCCGTCGGTTCCGAGCGGGACGAGTACGACACCGTCGCCATTCACCGGCTGATGCTGGCACCCGATGGCACTCCCATCGCGGTGGGCCGCCTCTTTATCGGCGGTGACGAGGCGCAGATCCGCTTTATGGCGCTGCGTCCCGAATATCGCGGTCAAGGGCTGGGCGCCAAAATGGTGGAGGATCTCGAGGAGCTGGCCCGCAGCGAGAAGGTGAAACGGCTGGTGATGAACGCCCGTCAGGAAGCGGTGGAGTTCTATCGCAAGTGCGGCTTTCTCGAAGTGGGGGGCGGCCCCGTCTCCTTTGGCCGGATTCCCCATCGCCAGATGATCAAATCCCTGAGCCCGTTGCAGACTATCCAGTACCGACCGGAGTGGTGTCAGGATCTCACCACCCGCTGGTCACGCGGGGTGCCCATCAGCGAGAAGATGGGGATGCACATCAGCCACTACGACGGCCAGACCTTCCATCTCAAGGCCAATCTGGCGGCCAATTTCAACGTGCATGGCAGCATGTTCGCCGGCAGTGTCTACAGCCAGTGCGTGCTGGCGGGCTGGGGGCTGATCTGGCTGCAGCTTAAAGAGGAGGGGCTGGTGGGCGAGCCGGTGCTGGCCGAGAGCACCATCAAATATCATGGCCCTGTTGATGAGGAGCCGGAGGCGCGAGTGGCCCGCGAGGGTATGCCCGCCGTGCTGCAGCCGCTCAAACGGGGGGAGCCTGCCACCTTCAGCCTCAAGATCCAGCTGTTCAGCGGCAGCAAGCTGGCGGTGGAGTTCTGCGGTCACTACGTGGTGCAGCCACCCCGCCGTCCGGGCCAGTAACCGCGTCGCTTCCCCATCAAACAACAAGGCCTCATCATGAGGCCTTGTCTGTTTTTACCCTTGCTGGCTGTCGCTTGTCTGCTCGGCTTGGGTCTGCACTTGGGCCTGGTTTTGGGCTTTCGTTGCGGGAGCCGGTCGCCAGAGCGGGGCGCTGTTGCCTTGCGGCGGATAGCGTATTCCCACTTCCCAGCCGCAGGCGTCCTGCTTCTGCGGGAAGCTCCAGGCCAGTGTGGGTTCCGTCAGCGGCCCGCGCCACTGGCCGAGCAGCTCGGCGCAGCGGTTGCCATTGAGGATCCCCAGATCGAGCTGCCACTGTTCGTTGACCAGATCGATCCCCCCTTGCAGCGCCAGCAGATGAGTGATGGTGGAGGCGCCAGCCTGCTCGACTTGTAGTTGCCCCTTGTCGATCTTGCCCTGCAGCTTGATGCGGTAGAAGGGGGTGTCACCCTCCTGCATCGCCTGCCACAGCTGATCCGGCGTCAGGGTGGGCGGGGTCGCCCCCTTGAACCACTCATCCAGCAGCGGATCTATCTTCACCTTGTCCCAGAACGGCTCGTCGGCATCGAGGGCAAAGCTGCCCTGCAGGGTCTGGCGCCACTCGCCCGCCGTTTTGCCCTGTTCGGCTTGCAGATCGGCACTCACGTCCGCCTTGCCGGCGAAGGAGGCCGGGGAGTGGAATATCTTGCCCCATTGCTGCAGATCCAGCTTGGTCGCCTGCAGTTGGAGGCGGCTGCTCTGGCCCGGTTCGCGGCCCCACTGGCCACTCAGGCTGAGAGTGCCCTCATCCGGCAGCGAGCTGGTGAGTTTGCCCAGTTGCCAGGAGCTGGGGGTCAGCTCCCCATCCAGCTCGCCGTTGCGGGCGCTGAGGCCATCCCACACCAGCTCGAACCACTTGCTCTCGATACGGGCACGGCCGAGCAGCGGGCCGGGTTGGTTATCGCGCAGGGCGAGATCGCTCAGATAGAGCTGCCAGCCGGTCAGCGACAGGGGCAGGGTATCGTCGAAGGAGAGCACCTTGAGCTTGTCGAACGCCAGCTTGCGGATATCGACCTGCTGCGGGCGCCAGCTCTGCCAATCCTGCCACCACCCCTGTGGCAGGCTGATGTCCATGCCGCTCAGCGCCACGTCTTTCAGGGTCAGCTTCTGCTGCTGGCTATCGAGGGAGAGCTCGACATTGAACTCCCCTTCATAGGCCTTGCCCTGCAGTTCGCCGTCGATCTGTTGGGGCGAGAAGGCGAGCTTGCCCTTGATCTCCTCCAGCTGGAACAGGCCACGACCCATGTCGCCCAAGGTGCCGCTCAGATAGCCGGTGGGCTGGTTGCCCGCCTGCCAGTTGAAGGCGGTGAGCTGGCCGCTGAAGTTGTTGAAGGAGAGCTCCTGATTGATGTCGTTGAGGCTGACGCCGTCCAGCTGACCGCGATCCAGCGACACGCTTTGCAACGGGAAGCGCTGCGGGAAGCCTTGCTGTGTCAGATCCCCCAGCTCCACCCGCATGCCGCGCGCCTTGAGATCGTGCAGTTGCAGGGTGCGAGCGGGCCAGTCCAGCACCATGCCGGTCTCCAGCAGACCGTCGAACAGGTTGGTCACCAGCTTGTCGGTGCGCAGCACTTCTCCTTCCAGCCGTCCTTGCAGGTTGAGACGGGCGAAGGTGAACTGCGGAGTCTCCAGCTGGCCGATATTGAGGCTCAGGTTGGCCTGTGGCTGCCGTTTCGGGTCGATCAGCTCCCAGTCGCTCAGGGTGGCGTTGAGACCGCGCAGGGTCAGCTCGGGGCTCTCCAGACTGAGGCGATCGATAGTGCTGTCACTGATGGTGAGGGAGTGCACCGGCAGGTTCGGCAGCTGGTTGGGCAGCGGCAGCTTGATGGCGGGACGAATGAGATCGAGATGGGCGATGCGCACGTCGCGGCTCAGCCAGTCGATGCTCTCGATCTCCAGATAGATCTTGTCGAGGGAGACTGCATCGCCGTAGCGTACCTGCTCTGCCAGCAGGGTGTAAGGGTGGAGCGGGTTGAACACCAGTCGCCCTATGGTGACCGGCACGCCGGTCTGCTGGCTGATCCAGCTGGCGATGGGGCCTTTGGCGCGCTCGGCGTCGAACAGGCCGAGGGCAACCCAGACAAACAGCAGCAGGAAGGCGAAGGTGTAGAGCAGGCCGCGTAGCCAGGAATTCATGGTTGCTTTCCTCCTGTTTTGGGGTGTGTTGTCAGGCGTTTGAGTAGTGGTCTCGCAGACCGAGCCAACGCCGTATCAAGGGTTCGACATGACTCGGATGCCTATCCATAAGGAGATGTGCCCATCTTCTGCATCTATTTCGATCAGGCATTGGAATAGTGATCCCGTAAGCCGAGCCAGCGTCGTATCAAGGGTTCGACATGACTCGGGTGCCTATCCATAAGGAAGCGCGCCATTTTTTGCACCTGCGGAATAAGCGGCTGATCTCGTACCAGATCAGCGATCTTGAGATCGGCCAGACCTGTCTGGCGGGTGCCGAGCAGTTCCCCCGGGCCGCGCAGTTCCAGATCGCGCTGGGCGATGAGGAAGCCGTCGTTGGTCTCCCGCAGCACCCCGAGCCGGCTCTGGGCCGTCTTGGACAAGGGGGCATGATAGAGCAGCACGCAGTGAGAGGCCACCGCACCCCGGCCAACCCGGCCGCGCAGCTGGTGCAGCTGCGCCAGCCCGAGACGTTCCGGGTTCTCGATGATCATCAGGCTGGCGTTGGGCACGTCCACCCCCACCTCGATGACGGTGGTGGCGACCAGCAGTTGTAGTATGCCCGCCTTGAACTCCTCCATCACCCGCTGTTTCTCGACCGGACGCATCCGACCGTGCACCAGCCCGATGTGCAGGCCGGGCAGCAGGTTCTGCAGCTCGGCGGCGGTATCCTCGGCGGCTTGGCACTCCAGCACCTCCGACTCCTCGATCAGGGTGCAGACCCAGTAGGCCTGCTTGCCCTCGGTGCAGGCGAGTTTGACCCGCTCGATCACGTCGCCGCGACGGCTGTCGGGCAGCGCGACTGTGGTGATGGGGGTTCGGCCCGGCGGCAGTTCGTCGATGACCGAGGTATCGAGGTCAGCATAGGCGGTCATCGCCAGGGTGCGGGGGATGGGGGTGGCGGTCATGATCAGCTGATGGGGATGTACCCCTTCCCGCTCCCCTTTTTCGCGCAGGGCTAGGCGCTGATGCACCCCGAATCTGTGCTGTTCATCGATGATGACCAGCGCCAGACGCTGGAACACCACCTGCTCCTGAAAGATGGCGTGGGTGCCCACCACCATCTTGACGCTGCCATCGGCGATGGCGGCCAGTGCCTCCTCCCGCGCCTTGCCTTTCTGTTTGCCCGCCAGCCAGCCGACTCCGATGCCGAGCGGCTCCAGCCACTTGGCGAAGTTGATGGCGTGTTGTTCGGCCAGCAGCTCGGTCGGCGCCATCAAGCCCACCTGACAGCCGTTGCCGATAGCCTGCAGGGCAGCCAGCGCCGCGACCAGGGTCTTGCCGGAGCCCACATCCCCCTGCACCAGCCGCATCATGGGGTGGCTCTGTTGCAGATCCTTACTTATCTCCGCTACTACCCTGCTCTGGGCGCCGGTGGGTTTGAACGGCAGAGCGCCGAGCAGTTGTTCAACCAGCTCGGGCGCCGGTTTGAGAGCGCGAGCCAGCTGGGTTTGTGCCTGAGCACGCACCTTGAGTACCGAGAGGTTGTGCGCCAGCAGCTCCTCCAGTACCAGCCGTTGCTGGGCCGGATGCTGGCCGCTTTCCAGCAGCGGCAGCGCTACCGAGGGGGGCGGGCGATGCAGCAGCTTCAGGGCGGCGGCCAGTTCAATCTGATGGGGATAGAGTCCGGCGGGCAGCAGCTCCTCCACGCCATAGAGGTCGAGCTGGGCCAGCGCCTGATCGGTGAGGTTGCGCAGGGTGAGCTGGCGCAGTCCTTCGGTGGTCGGGTAGACGGGGGTGAGCGCCTCTTCGGTTTGACCGGCCTGCTCCTCGCCGAGCAGCTTGTACTCGGGATGGGCCATCTCCAGCCCGTATTTGCCGGGGCGCACCTCGCCAAAGCAGCGGATCAGACGGCCCGCCGCCAGACTGTTTTTCTGGGCGGCGGTGAAGTTGAAGAAGCGCAAGGTGAGGGTGCCGGTGCCATCGCTGATGCGACAGACCATCATGCGGCGGCGCCCCATCACCAGCTGAGTGTCCTGGATTTCGCCCTCGACGGCGCCGTGCAGGCCGGGCGGCAGATCGCCGATGGGCCACACCTGGGTGCGGTCCTCGTAGCGCAGGGGAAGGTGGAACAGCAGATCCTGTACCGTGGCCAGCCCCAGCCGCTCGAGCTTCTCCAGCATCTTGCTGCCGACACCCTTGAGGCTATCGAGAGGAATTTTATCCAATTTCATCAATTAGATGCCCGAAAACACTGTAAATATGTCCAGATGATAGGGGTTGTTGAGGGGCCGATGCAAGCCGAGTTGCTGCTGGCAGGGCCGCCAAGGCGGGGGAAACGGCGGATATAACAAAGGCCTGCCGAAAACGGGAGGCCTTTGTGCGGCTGCCAACAGGCAAGGTGCGGGCGCATGGCGCCCAAGGTCAGATAATCCGTTTGAGCAGCAGGTGGGCCTTGACCCTGTGGATCCGTCCCAGCAGCTTGCGCACCTGTTCCGGGTAGTCCTGGATCTGTTCCACCTGATCGAAGTGACTGATCCGCTTGGTGTTGGTCAGGATGTTCTCCCGCTCCGCGTTGAACTGGGGACGCAGCAGGTGGCGACGATCGTGCACCAGCAGGCCGTTCTCCAGATCCAGCGCCCAGGCGCGGGGGTTGAGGTTGTTGCCGGTGAGCAGGGCCCACTCGTCATCCACGAAGATCCCCTTGAGATGGTAGGAGTTGCGCTCGCAACACCAGAGCATCAGGTTGAGGCGACCGTCGTCGATGTGACGCTGGTTGCGCTCGGCAAACTTGCGCAGGTTGGTCTCGTAGAGATAGGGCAGGCCACCGATGGTGGAGAACTTCTCTTCCGGCGGAATGAAGAAGTCGTTGGCGGTCTTGTCGCCCACTACGATGGTCACCTTGCAACCGCGCTGCAGCAGATCCTCGATATCCTTGTTCAACTCCTTGGGCGGGTTGAAGTAAGGGGTGCAGATGAAGATCTCCCGCTCGGTGGCGCGCACCAGATTGCGGATCATCAGGTTGAGCTGATTGTTGCGCTTGCCCAGACCCACCATGGGGGTGATGGCCACCTCCTGGGTGTTGACCGGCATGGTGCTGAAACGGTACTGGCTCTGGCGCAGGTTCTGCTTGAAGCGGCGGATCGGCCCCTTCAGCTGTTTGGCGCTGGGGATATCGCTATGATCCAGCCGCTGCACCGCGTCGCTCTTCACGAACAGGTCATCCACATAGTTGACCATGCTGCGGGCCAGCTCCGGGCTGGTGATCTGGTGATAGCGATCGAAGCGGTAGCGATCTTGCTGGTGCAGGTAGATGTCGTTGAGGCTGGCGCCGGAGTAGAGCACCACATCATCAAAGATGAAGCCCTTGAGGTGGAGCACGCCGAGCAGCTCGCGCCCCTTGACCGGTACGCCGTAGATTTCGATCTGGTGCTCGTGTTTGGCAGCCATGGCCTGATACATCAGGTGGTTGCCGCCCTGCTTGCCCTTGCCGATCAGGCCGCGTTGGGCACGGTGGAAGTCGACGAACAGCTTGATGTCGAGGGCCGGATTGCGCTGCTTGGCGGCGTAGAGGGCGGAGAGGATCTCCCGGCCTGCTTCGTCATCCTGCAGATAGAGCGCGACCAGATAGATGCGCCGGGTGGCACTGGCGATAAGCGCAAGAATGCGGCGTTTGAAATCCTGGGCGCTATAGAGCACTTCAAACTGATCCGCTGCGACGGCGATCTGGGGCAGGCGCGCCAGCAGTTGTCGATAATGGGCCGATGAATGCATAGATAAACCTGAAATCACGGGGTTAAGCGTTCCACTCGGAGCGATGAATAGGCGATTCTAGCAATCTCGCCCTCTCAGCCAAAGAAAGAATCATCAGAAAGATGAAAAAGGCCTCACGAGTGAGGCCTTTTTGTCAGCATTTCGCCCTTGTCAGAGGAAGCTGTAGATGATCATCGCCATCACGCCGCCAGTGGTGCCGATGATGGTTTCCATCACGGTCCAGGTCTGCAGGGTCTGCTTCTCGGTCAGGCCGAGGTAGCGGTTGGCCAGCCAGAAACCGGAGTCGTTGACGTGGGAGAGCACGATGGCACCGCCGCCGATGGCGATGGTGACGGCCGCCAGCTGGGCGCCGTTCAGACCGAGGGGCTCCAGCATCGGCAGCACCAGACCGCAGGCGGTCAGCATGGCGACGGTGGCGGAGCCCTGAATCACCCGTACCGCAGCAGCCAGGATAAAGGCCAGCGCGACGATGGGCAGACCGGAATCGGCCAGCATGTTACCAAGGGCAGCACCCACACCGGAATCAACCAGCACCTGCTTGAACACGCCACCGGCACCGGTAACTAGAATGATGACGCCGGCCGGCTGGATGGCGCTGTTGCAGACGCTCATCACCTCGTCACGGGACATGCCGCGGCGAATACCCAGCAGATAGAAGGCGGCCAGACAGGCGACCATGATGGCGGTGAAGGGGTGACCGATGAACTCCAGCCAGTTGTGCAGGGTGGAGCCCGCCTCGACGAAGCGACCGACGATGGTCTTGAGGCCGATCAGCAGCAGCGGCAAACCGATGAGGCCCATGGCCAGCCCGAAAGAGGGCAGGGATTTGCTGTCATCGTGGACACTGTTCTGGGCATCGGCAGGCAGCGGCACATCGACGATCTTGCTGATGAAGTCACCGAACAGCGGGCCAGCCAGGATCAGCGCCGGTACGGCGGCGATCAGGCCGAACAGGATCATGTAGCCGAAGTCGGCACCCAGCTGGGATGCCACCAGGATCGGGCCCGGCGCCGGGATAAGGAAGGCCTGGCAAGTCGCGATACCGGCCAGCAGGGCGATACCAATCTTAACCACGCTGCCGCCGCCACGACGGACGATGGCGAAGGCGACGCCGATCAGCAGCACCACGGCCACGTCAAAGAAGAGCGGCAGGGCGCAGACAAAGCCGGTCAGTGCCATGGCCCAGTTGGCGCGCTTGACGCCGAACTTGCCGAGTAGAGTGTGGGCTACCCGGTCGAGGGCACCGGTCACTTCCATCACCTTGCCGAACATGGCGCCCAGCGCCACCACCACGGCGACGAAACCGAGGGTGCCACCCATCCCTTTCTGGATGGTGTTGGCGATATCGGCCGGGTTCATGCCAGCGGCGAGACCCGCCACCATGGAGACCAGGATCAGGGCTACCACGGCGTGGAGCCGGGCCTTCATCACCAGGAAGAGCAGCAGCACAATCGAGCCGGCGGCTGTCATGATCAGGGAGAGGTCAGACATTGTTATGCGTTCCTTTTTCCAAGTTCAGTCGTGACACCTTGCCGATCCGTCGGCAAACCATATCTTTATGATTTATTTAGATTTATGGCAAGGGCTCAACATCAT
>NZ_CAWNZT010000191.1:0-1429 GCF_963878965.1 Aeromonas sp. HMWF015
AAACGCGGTAGCGCCGATGGTAGTGTGGCATTCGCCATGCGAGAGTAGGACACTGCTAGGCACACAATTTAAGAACCCCGCTCATCGAGCGGGGTTTTTTATTACCTGCAATTTATTGAATCGTCTGATATTTGACCTGACTTATTCCTTTCTTCTGTTTTTATTGTTACTCGCTGTTATCTTTCGGTTCAACGAATCGCCTGATGTTACGCTTTTACTCTTTCTTCATGTAAAGCAGTTACTCTGTATGGCAGGGCTGACATCGCCAGAACCTGTGAATCCCATGATCGCCTATACGTCATGATCTCTTGCTTGGGATCTCTGCTGTCTGAGTTGGCCGCCCCCTTTTTAAGCCGCAACCCCATCGTCCCTGCTTTTCTATGACGGTGTTAACCGGCCCTGACTTTATTCCGAAGAGGGGTTATTGGCGGTACCAACATGCTGGAGCCGTGGTCGCTGCGTTGGGTCGTTGTGGTTTGGGGTAATAAGAAAATGGGCAAGGATGTTCGCAGGAACGCAGAGGTTCGATGTTGATAGGGGGATCTTGTGGTGGCTATTGAGCCTGCAGGTGGGAAAATTAATAGGGGCGCTGAAGAAGACTAATGTGTTGAGATCTATGAGGAATGACAAATCGCAGGCAAACAAAAAGCCCACGCAACATGGTTGCATGGGCTCGGTATGAATGGCGGAGGAGGTGCCCGCCGCAATCAAGTCCAACAGACTCCATCCACATCCAGAAAATCCTTTGCTATCAGCAAATTAAAACCTAGCGCTGTCCAATCCATCCCAATCACATATTACCACTGCACATACCTGGTGGCATACTGTGTGGCATATTCAATTCTCAAGGAGGTTACCTGATGGCGATCCTCACCGATACCAAAGCTCGTAACGTCAAGCCTGAAGACAAACCCCTTGCTCACGGTGGTGTTACAGGCTTGACGCTACACCCTTCTACCGTCAAGGGCAGAGGCAAGTGGGTATTCCGCTATGTCAGCCCACTGACAAAGAAACGGCGGAATGCAGGCCTCGGGACTTACCCCGAGATATCCATCGCTGACGCAGCTCGAGACGCACAGGCAATGCGGGAACAGCTGGCGAATAATCTGGATCCGCTAGAGGTCCGGCTGCAGGAGCAGAACAAGCCGAAAACCCCGACGTTGGAAGCATCTGCCAGATTGGTCTACGAAAGCTTGCTACCAGGTTGGAAGAACCCCAAACACGGTAAACAATGGATCACCACATTGGAGCAATATGTCTTTCCTACCATTGGCGCTATCTCCATTGATGCGATAACCCCAGCTCATATCGCTTCAGTCCTGCAACCGATATGGCTGACGATCCCGGAAACGGCAAGCCGTGTTAAGCAGCGTCTACACGCAGTCATGGCTTGGGCATGGGCTCACGGCTATACCTCTGCAAACCCGGT
>NZ_CAWNZT010000192.1:0-265 GCF_963878965.1 Aeromonas sp. HMWF015
GATTTTAATGAGTTCTTGATAGCACCCTGCTTTTGAATCAAGCGTCAGAATAAGGGATAACCGGCGATGGTCGCAGGCTAATAACCGGTCATCTCCAGATAGCCGACCCCCTTGGCATCCCCCGAGACAGAGACCGCTCCCTCCCAGTAGTCAAAGCGACCTGTCATGGCCTGATTGGGCTGACGGGCTTTGATCGTGAGGCTCATTCCGGCGGCGTGTAGCTGCCACTCGACGGGGTAATCCTGCCCCTTGGGGCCGCGCCAGG
>NZ_CAWNZT010000192.1:275-794 GCF_963878965.1 Aeromonas sp. HMWF015
ATGGTGCCAGCCCCCAGAAATCCCACCCCGGCAGTGAGCCCCTGCAACACCCGGGTCAGATCGGCAGTTGATGCCCCGGCTTGCTGGGGGAGCAGCACGAACAGGGCGGCGCCAATACTGACCAGCATATGGGTGCGGATACCTGCACTTTTCCCTTTCTGTTCACGTTCGTAGCCTAATAGACCGCCGAGCAGACCAGCCACCAGCAGGCGTAATACAATCTGGGTCATCTGCTTGATATCTTGAATATCGGTGAACTCGGAGACGATGGTCTGCCAGATCTCTTGCCACATAAATGCCATCCTTGTGCATGCTGCATATGAATTGAACGAATCAAACCGGTTAATGCGGTCGCCATGGGGGCTGTACGAAAATACGCCATGAGACCTCATCCGCAGGGTATCAAACGCTGACTTCCCTTGTTGAGTAAAAAGTGTTGAGTAAAAAGCTGTCCAAGTTGTCGGATTTTAATGAGTTCTTGATAGCACCCTGCTTTTGAATCAAGCGTCAGAATAAGGG
>NZ_CAWNZT010000192.1:804-2108 GCF_963878965.1 Aeromonas sp. HMWF015
TGTTGCCCGGCGTAAGGTGAATCGCGTCGGGGGCGAGTACCCGGCTGCTGCCGTCCCGCTCAATCAAGATGCCGTAGCGGTTTTCGGGCTGGTTTTCGGGATTAGCGCGGCCCGATTTGGTGCGCAGGCGAAACAACATCAGCTCGCGGCCATCGGCCAGTTGCAGCGAAAACCAGTCCCAGCCCGATTGCCACTCGGCCAATACCGAGCTGCTCCACTCGTGATCAAACCAGCCTTGTCCGGTGACGGTGCGGGTTTCGCCATCACGAGTCAGGGTGCCGCGAAGAGTGAGGCGCGGGTAGGAGTAGTAAAAGGAGGCGTTGCCCGGGCTCTTCTCGCTGTAACCGGCCTTGCCTTGCAGCACCAGCGGCTTGGTGGCAGTGACGGTGAGGTTCAGCTCGCCAATCTTGCTCTGCACCTTGAGGGTGGCAGGGAACAGCGCGGCTCCTTGCGAGGCAAGCCGCCACTCCCTTAGCCAATATTGACCGCCGCTGGCCCCCGCCAGTCCCGGCCCCTGCCGACTGGCCCGTTCATCTTGCTGGTGGCTGCCACGGTCGAGATCCGTGATGGCAAACTGGGCCAGCCAGAGCTGGGGCGTGAGCCAGGGGTTGCTGGTGCGGAGTTCTTGTTCGATACCCTGCCGAAACAAGGTCCACTGCATGCCATATTCGCGCCCCTGTTCATCCTTGAGGTTGCCGGTGAGATACCACCACTCGGAGCGGTAATCGGGGTGGGCGGCGTGATCCTCCGGCAATTGGATGGTTTGCCCCGGCAGCACCTTTTTGAAGCTGTCGTTGCCGCCGCCGAGCAGGGCGCCCAGATCGCTGGCCTGCGCGCTGTCGATCATGGCAATCAGCGGGAGCAAGAGGGCTGCGAGCCACAGGGGCCGTAAGGAGGACAAGCTTCCCCTCACCCTGGCCCTCTCCCGAAGGGAGAGGGGATGGTTCAATGCCGCACTGTGCTCTTCTCTGCACTGAAAAAAGGGCGGAGAGAGGGAAGTGGTCAATGGGAGCTTCAAGCCATGGCTAAGCCAGTGCGCTAACCGATATTTCATACCACTCTCCTTGCGGCATACCAGGAGGCCAATGCGCCACATACCGGTGCCAGCAACAGGGCGGTGACCGCATGAAGGGGGGCGGCTTCGAAAGCGAGTCGCCAGCCAAAGGCGCGGGGATTGACCACCTCGATCAGCACCCAGGCGAGGCCATACCCCATCGGCAGGGCAAGCAGGGCGGTAAGGAGCCCCAATCCCGCCCCTTGCCACACCAGCAGCTGGCGGCAATGGCGGGGGCTCAAGCCCAGAC
>NZ_CAWNZT010000193.1:0-771 GCF_963878965.1 Aeromonas sp. HMWF015
CTTCTACACCAATCCCAACAATCGCGAGGCGCGGCAGCGGGTCGAGCGGGGGTTGCAGCTAGCGTGGCAGGATGGCTCGCTACAGGCGCTGTGGCGCAAGAGCTTTGGCCCGGCCATCGCCTTTGCCAAGCTCTCACAGCGCCGACTGCTGCGACTGGATAACCCCTTCCTCGACGGGATCAGCTTCGATTACCGCCCCTACTTCTACAATCCGCAGACCGATCGCTTCGGCGATTATTGAGGTGCCTGCCGCTGGCGGCAGAGGGCCAACCAGGCCTCGGCAGTGCGCGACAGATAGCGCTCGCTCGGCCAGATCACCCCGAGCCGCCAGCTCAATTCGGGCTCCAGCGGCCGCAGCACCAGACCATCCGGGGTCAGCCGGTTGCAGACCGGCTCCGGCAAGAAGGCGACTCCCATGCCGCTGCGTACCATGGCGGTGAGAAAATCCCACTGGCTGCTGCGCGCCGCCACCTGTGGCACAAAGCCCGCCTCCTGACACGCCTGCTCCAACCGTTCGCTCAGGGTAAACGCCTGGGTATAGAGCAGGAAGGGCTCCTCCTGCAGGGATTCGAGCCGCAGCGGCGCTTCGCCATGCCAGCGGGGTTGATCGGGCAGCACCACCCGGATCGGGTATTGATCCAGCTCCAGCGCGCTGAGGGCGCCCCCCTCTTTGGTCGGCAGCATGGTGATGGCGAGATCCAGCTCCCCTTCCAGCACCGCCTGTTCGATGCGGCGACCGCCGTACTCCACTAGGGTCAGCTCCACCTTGGG
>NZ_CAWNZT010000193.1:781-1883 GCF_963878965.1 Aeromonas sp. HMWF015
AATGCCGAGGGTGAGGCGACCGTGTTGCAGGCTCTGCAGATCCGCCAGTTCGGCCTCCAGCTGCTGCATCTCCGCCAAGATGGTCTGGGCCCGGTTGAACAGCACCTGGCCGCTGTCGGTCAGGGTGAAGCGGCGCCCTGACCGGTTGAGCAGGGGTTGGCCCAGCTCCTCTTCGATATTGCGGATCATCTTGCTGATGGTGGGCTGGGTGACGAACAGCTTTTCAGAGGCGCGGGTGAAGCTTTTTTCCCGCACCAGTTCGACAAAATAGCGCAGGGCGCGAATATCCATGGACTCTCTCGACTCGTGTTGGCGGGTACGGGATGAAGTATGCCTATGCAGCATGAATTTGATAATTTTAATTCATTTCTGGCAGGTTTTGCTCAACTCTATACTGTGAGCCGGTTCACAGAAAGACGATGATCATGAAAGCCCTCTGCTTGCGCTGGTTACAGACTCCCTTCCAGATTGTGTTGCTGGCAGCCATCTGGCTGCTGGCCGATACCGCGGTGCGTACTCTCCATCTGCCGCTGCCCGCCAACCTCACCGGCATGCTGTTACTGCTGGCCTGCATCCTGCTCGGAGTGGTCAAAGCTGAATGGTTCAGTGCCGGTGCTCGCTGGCTGCTGGCCGAGATGCTGCTCTTCTTTGTGCCCGCCGTGGTGGCGGTGGTCAACTATCAGGATCTGCTGCTGCAGGAGGGGTGGCGCATCATGGTGGTGCTGCTGGTGAGCACCACGCTAGTGCTCGGTACTACCGCGCTGGTGGTGGACCGGGTTTACCGCCTCGAACTGAAACTGGCCCGCCGGAGTCGCCGTCATGTCTGATACCCTGCTCGGGCTGATCTGCTTCGCCCTCACCCTGCTCTTCTACTACGCCAGCAAATGGCTCTATGGCAAAAAGCGCATCCTGCCGCTGATGCCGCTGCTGCTGGCGCCGACCCTGCTGGTGGCGGTGGTGCTGCTGTTCCACATCCCCTATCAGGATTACATGGCGGAATCCCACTGGCTGCTCTGGCTGCTGGGCCCGGCGACCGTCGCCTTCGCGGTGCCGGTCTACGAGAACCGCCAGCTCATTCGTCGCCACTGGCTGTCGCTGTCGG
>NZ_CAWNZT010000194.1:0-4005 GCF_963878965.1 Aeromonas sp. HMWF015
CCACTCTCCCTGTGTTTGAATGCGCAAAAAAGGGAGTCTATCGTGTTTCAACAACTGCAACGTCGCCTGGTCGAACAGGCTCCGCGCTTCTTGCGCCATTCCCTCAAGCTGGTTCCGTTCAATCTGCAAAAGCAGCTGATGGAGAGTTTGCTGGCCCGAGTTTTCAAAGAGGCTATCGAAGATGGCGATTTCGAGTTTCTGGCAGACAAGTGGCTGAAAGTCGAAGTCTCTGATCTGGAGGTGTGCTGGTTTATCAGTGAGCAGAATGGCCAGCTGGTGGTAGCTCGCGAGTGTGACAAGGCGGATGTCTGCTTCAGCGGTACCGCCAACGACCTGATCCTTATCGCTGGTCGCAAAGAGGATCCGGATTCGCTCTTTTTCCAGCGCAAGCTGAAGATAGAAGGGGATACCGAACTGGGTCTTGAGGTGAAAAACCTGATGGACAGTCTGGATCTCGATGGCTTGCCGAGCCTGATGAAGTATCCCCTGATGGATCTGGCGACGTTTATCGAACGCGCCCGCACCGAGTCAGCGCAGGCTCCGGTGCAGACGGCGCCGGGCGGGATCCCGTCTTAAGTGGACAATCACCCCATGGGCATGGCGACGATAATGGTGCCGTGCCCAGAGGCAGCGACAGGCCCACAGACAGGGCACCAAGGCGATGAGTGCTGCAGGGGCGGGCAGCTGTGACATGGCCAGCCCCGCAGCCAGCCAGATAAAGGGCTGCGCTTCATACAGCCACTCCGGCTGTAGCCAGCGTTTGCTCGGAAAGATAATCAGATCGGTACGCCGGTAGCTGGAGCGCATCATCCAGGTCACAGCTCCGGCGATAAACAGCAAGGCGCCTGCAAACCAGAGCAGGGGCTGTTCACTCAACGTAATCATGGCAATGGCTGCCAACAGGTAGAGGCTGGGCAATCTCTCATAGATAAAGGGAGGAAGCATGGTGTGTTGTCTCCTGTGCCGTTTATCGGATATCCATCAAGTTTAGTCCTCCCCTCTCACTTCCCTCATGCTGGTTTGTTATACAAACGGGTGGTTTTGTTCTGAAATGGCTCGGCTTTTACGGTGCCAACATCGTGTTCTCTTATGTTACAATTGCGCGCCATTTTTGACTGAAGATTGACTGGGCATGTTGGATCAGATTCGTATCGTTTTGGTAAACACCTCTCATACCGGCAACATGGGGTCTGCGGCACGCGCCATGAAGACCATGGGGTTGACCCAGCTGGTATTGGTTGATCCGCAAGCCTTGCCGGATGACAATGCCTTCGCCCTGGCGGCTGGTGCCAGCGATGTGCTTGCCAATGCCCGTATCGTCCCGACACTGGACGACGCGATCGCCGATTGTGGTTTGGTTATTGGCACCAGCGCTCGCTCGCGAACCCTGAGCTGGCCCATGCTCGATCCCCGTGAGGCCGGCGAAAAGTCGGTGGTTGAGGGGATGCAGCACCCGGTTGCGTTGGTGTTTGGTCGTGAGCGCACCGGTCTCACCAACGACGAATTGCAAAAGTGCCACTACCATGTGGCCATTCCGGCCAATCCTGATTACAGCTCTCTCAATCTGGCCATGGCGGTGCAGACCCTCTGTTACGAAGTGCGGATGCGCTGGCTGCAGGGGCAGGCCGCCGAGCCTGAAGATGAGATGGCCTATCCGAGTGCCGCCCAGCTGGAAGGGTTTTATCAGCACCTGGAACAAACCCTGATGAAGACCGGTTTTATTGCCGATGACCATCCGGGTCATGTGATGAGCAAGCTGCGTCGCTTGTTCAATCGGGCTCGGCCGGAAGCAGCTGAGCTCAACATCCTGCGCGGTATTCTGACCTCGGTGCAGAAAGCGCGCGTACCGGATTAATCCGACTGATTTACTCAACCATATACTTGACTGATTTGGTCGGGTATGTGACCATGTGCCCCATTAAATTGCTTCGCAAGACGGTAAGGCACATGAGACTGACTTCAAAAGGACGTTACGCTGTAACCGCCATGCTCGACGTGGCGCTGCATGCAGAGCAGGGGCCCGTCCCCCTTGCCGATATTTCCGAGCGCCAGGGCATCTCGTTGTCCTATCTCGAGCAGCTCTTTGCCCGCCTGCGTAAACATGGTCTGGTGAGCAGCGTGCGTGGCCCGGGCGGTGGTTATCGCCTCGGTTTGGCCCCAGGCGAGATTTCGGTTGGTCAGGTGATCACCGCGGTCGATGAGTCGGTCGATGCTACCAAGTGCCTCGGTAAGGGCGGCTGCCACGGCGGTACCCAGTGCCTGACTCACTCCCTGTGGCGCGATCTGAGTGAGCGGATCTCCAGCTTCCTCGGGGATATCACCCTGGCCGAGCTGGTACGCCAGGCCGATGTACGCCGGATTGCCGGCAAGCAAGATGAACAAATGAAGACCGTGTTGTCCCTGGTTGATCGGGCAGAACACGGCGATGTGAGCTTGAAAGTCCAACTATAAACGTGCTTTCCACAGCGGGACTCTGTATGACCCGGACTGTGACGGAGAAAAACATGAAACTGCCTATTTACCTTGATTATTCGGCAACCTGTCCGGTGGACCCGCGTGTCGCAGAAAAAATGATGCAGTGTCTCACCATGGATGGCCTGTTCGGCAATCCGGCTTCCCGTTCTCACCGCTTTGGCTGGCAAGCCGAAGAGGCGGTGGATCTGGCCCGTAATCAAGTGGCAGATCTGATCGGTGCCGATCCCCGCGAGATTGTCTTCACTTCCGGTGCGACCGAATCCAATAACCTGGCCATCAAGGGTGTTGCCCACTTCTATGCCAGCAAGGGCAAGCACATCATCACCTCCAAGACCGAACACAAGGCGGTGCTCGATACCTGTCGCCAGCTGGAGCGTGAAGGGTTCGAGGTGACTTATCTTGAGCCGATGCCCAACGGCCTGTTCACTATCGAGATGATCGAAAACGCCATGCGTGATGACACCATCCTGGTCAGCATCATGCATGTGAACAACGAAATCGGCGTGGTTCAGAACATTGCGGCCATCGGCGAGTTGTGCCGTTCCCGCAAGATCCTGCTGCACGTGGATGCCGTTCAGAGTGTGGGCAAGATCCCGGTAGATGTGGAAGCACTGAAAGTGGATCTGCTCTCCGTCTCTGCGCACAAGGTGTATGGTCCGAAAGGGATCGGTGCACTGTTTGTTCGCCGCAAACCCCGCGTTCGTCTGGAAGCCCAGATGCACGGTGGCGGCCACGAGCGCGGCATGCGTTCCGGTACTCTGCCGACCCACCAGATCGTCGGGATGGGCGAAGCTTTCCGCATCGCCAAAGAAGAGATGGTGAGTGAAGGGGAGCGCATCTTGGCTCTGCGCCAGCGTCTGTGGAATGGCATCAAGGATATTGAAGCCGTCTACATCAATGGCGATCTGGATCAGCGTGTTCCGGGCAACCTCAACGTCAGCTTTGCATATGTGGAAGGGGAATCCCTCATCATGGCGCTGAAAGATTTGGCGGTCTCTTCCGGTTCGGCTTGTACCTCCGCCAGCCTGGAACCCTCCTATGTGCTGCGCGCACTGGGCCTGAACGACGAGCTGGCACACAGCTCCATCCGTTTCAGCATGGGTCGCTTCACAACCGAGGAAGAGATTGACTACGCGGTCAAGCTTATTCGTGACTCCATCGGTCGTCTGCGCGAGATGTCCCCTCTGTGGGAGATGTACAAAGACGGCGTCGATCTGAACACGGTCGAATGGGCTCATCACTGATCTATTTGGTCAGTGAGCAACAGAATTAGCAGGAGTGAGATATGGCTTACAGTGAAAAAGTAATCGACCACTACGAGAATCCTCGCAACGTCGGTGGTTTCGACAAGAATGATCCCAGCGTTGCAACCGGCATGGTCGGTGCGCCCGCCTGTGGCGACGTGATGAAGCTGCAATTGAAGATCAGCGACGAAGGCATCATCGAAGATGCCAAGTTCAAGACCTACGGCTGCGGTTCCGCCATCGCCTCCAGCTCCCTGGTGACCGAATGGGTCAAGGGCAAGACCCT
>NZ_CAWNZT010000195.1:0-2338 GCF_963878965.1 Aeromonas sp. HMWF015
CGCCTCTCCGATACCCTCAATGAAGTGGGCGCCATGTCGGAGGCGATCGGTTCGGCTTCCGAACAGGTGGCGGCTACCGCCAACTCCCTCTCCCAAACCGCCTCGGAGCTGGCCTCCAGCGTCGAGCAGACCAGCGCCTCGGTTGAAGAGATGGCCGCTACCGTGAGCCAGAACGCCGATAACGCCAAGGTGACCGAAAATATCTCCACCAAGGCCGCCAGCAGTGCCACCGACAGTGGCAAGGCGGTCGGTGAGATGGTGCATGCCATGAAGGAGATCGCCTCCCGCATCACGGTGATCAACGACATCGCCAATAAAACCGATCTGCTGGCCATCAATGCCGCCATCGAAGCGGCACGGGCCGGTGAACACGGCAAAGGGTTTGCCACCGTGGCGGCCGAGGTCAGAAAACTGGCTGAACGCTCGCAAAATGCCGCCAAAGAGATTGGCGAGCTGGCCAGTCGTTCGGTCAGCGTGGCTGAACAGGCGGGCACCTTGCTGCGTGAGATGCTGCCCGGCATCGATCAGACCGCCACCCTGGTGCAAGAAATTGCCTCTGCCTCTCGCGAGCAGCGGGCCAGCGTCTCCCAAATCAATATTGCGGTGACCCAGATCAGCGATGGCATGCAGGCCTCTGCCGCCTCTGCCGAGGAGCTGAGCTCCACCTCCGAAGAGCTGAGTTCCACTGCGCTGCAACTGCAGGAGCTGATGCAGCAGTTCACCCTGAGGGGAGGCAACAGTCGTCAGCCACAGCCATTCCACGGTTCACACTATGTGGCCAAACCCGTGAGCCCGAAAAAGAGTGCCCTGAACCAACATCCACACCTGCACCACGACGAGGATCTGGAGCGGGAAGTCGATGATGGCAAGTTCACCAACTACTAGGAGCCGGCATATGCGCACCAAACTTGCTCCTGAGGCCACCACCTCCCACTTCCACTGCGTGACCTTCATGCTGGGGGGGGAGTTATATGGGGTCGATATCGGCTGCATCCGTGAAATCATCGAGTTCGAGGGGATGACCCCGGTGCCCATGATGCCGCGCTTCGTCAGGGGGATCATCAATCTGCGGGGAGCTGTGGTACCCGTTATCGACCTCTCTATCCGCTTTGGCCGGGCCCAGACCGAGCTCAAACCGACCACCTGTGTGGCAATCCTGTCGCTGGCCAACAGCAGTGGCGAAGAGCAGGAGATCGGCATGCTGCTCGATGCGGTGTGTGAAGTGCTGGAGATCGCCACCGACACCATAGAGCCCGCCCCGACATTTGGTGCCCATATCCGGGGAGACTTCATTCAGGGGGTGGTCACCATCGCACAGCAGTTCGCCATTCTGCTCGACATGCACAAGGCCCTCTCCATTGCCGAGCTCAGCGCCATGGCAGAGGCGACAACCAGCCAGCTGTTCAATACCGAGTCAGGGGGATGCTAATGGCATCACCCATCCCTCCTGAACAGGGGCCGATCCTCAGCCAAAAGGAGTTCGATCTATTCCGGCGCTTTATTCTGACCACCGCCGGTATCGATCTTGCTCCCTGCAAGCGGGCGCTGGTGCAATCCCGGCTGGCCAAGCGGCTGCGCGCCCTTAATCTCGTCAGTTACTACAGCTATTGGGAACGGATCAACCAGCCGCAAGACGTCAATGAGCGCCAGATCGCCATCAATCTGCTCTCCACCAACGAAACCTACTTTTTTCGCGAGGCGCAGCACTTCAGCTGGCTGAAACAGTATGCCGAGCAATTGCAGGCAAGCCGTCACCAGCCAATACGGATCTGGTCTGCCGCCTGCTCCACCGGCGAGGAGGCTTATTCCGCCGCCATGGTGCTGGCTGAACAGCTCGGCCTCAACGAGCGCTGGAAGATCTACGCCACCGACATCAACACCCGGGTGATCCCCTTTGCCCAGCGCGCCATCTACGCCGTTGAGCGGGCCCAACATGTCCCCCCCCATCTCTGGATGCGCTACTTTCAGCGCGGCCATGATGAGTACACCGGCAAGGTACGAGTGCGCCCCGAATTAGCCAGAAAGGTCTCGTTTTCCAACCTCAATCTACTCAATTGCGGCAACTTTACCGAGCGTGATTTTGACGTCATCTTCCTGCGCAACGTGCTGATCTACTTTAACGAAACCACCAAGGCACAGGTTCTCTCCCAACTGTGCGATCTGCTCAAACCCGGTGGCTATCTGCTGGTCGGCCACTCGGAGATCATCCGTCAACAGGGTCTGCCGCTGGAGCAAGAGGCACCCTCCCGCTATCGCTGCCAACCCCAGTCATTCAAGGATAAACTATGACCATACGGGTATTGATCGTTGACGACTCGGCGTTGGTGCGTGAAGTGCT
>NZ_CAWNZT010000196.1:0-11798 GCF_963878965.1 Aeromonas sp. HMWF015
TAGCGCCGATGGTAGTGTGGCATTCGCCATGCGAGAGTAGGACACTGCCAGGCACCAAATACAAGAAACCCCGCTCAATGAGCGGGGTTTTTTATTGCCTGAAAATCAGCAAATCGCCTGATAATTGCTCCGTTTTATTCCTCTCTCTTTGAATTCCTCGTCTTCCCCGTCTGTTTTACTCATAAAAAACGGTCGCAACAGCGTAAAATGGCGCTTTATTTCGTCGGAGATAGCCCATGTTTTGTCCAAAATGCGGCGGTCAAACCCTGCAGAGCGTCAGCCCCAAAGAGTTTCGCTGTGGCTGCGGTTTTCATTTTTTCCAGAATGTGGCGACGGCTGTGATGGTGGCGCTTTGCTGGCAGGACGAGGTGCTGGTTGCGGTGCGTGCCCGCAATCCGGGCAAGGGGTTGCTGGATCTGCCTGGCGGATTTGTCGATCCCGGCGAGTCGCTGGAGGGGGCGCTGGTGCGCGAGTTGCAGGAGGAGCTGGGGCTCGATGTTAGCGCTCATCCTTGTACCTATCTCGGTTCCTTCCCCAATATCTATCCCTACGATGGCATCACCTATC
Organism: Aeromonas sp. HMWF015; assembly: GCF_963878965.1. NCBI lineage: Bacteria > Pseudomonadati > Pseudomonadota > Gammaproteobacteria > Aeromonadales > Aeromonadaceae > Aeromonas > Aeromonas sp. HMWF015. Next base: position 568 of record NZ_CAWNZT010000196.1, read on the forward strand.
ACACCTGTGACACCTTCTTTGCCATCAGGCTGAGTGAAAAACCGGTCATCCAGCCAGCTGACGATGTGGCCGCCTGTCAGTGGTTGAAGATCAGCGATATCCCCTTGTCCCGCTTTGCTTTCGAGTCGACGCGCACCGCGATGGCGCGGCTGCAGCAATCCTCTTTGCAAGTCTGATCCCTGCTGATGACGATGGGGATTGGCAGCGACCATCCCTGTCTCATCCTTGTCCGCTTTTGTCCCGCAGACGCCATTCGTCAGACGGTGAGTGGTATAGTCAGCAGTGGATCCGGATTCAAGGAGCATATCGTGAAGAAGATAGTTCTCATCTTGCTCGGCATCGCCGTGGCGGCCTTGCTGGCCATCGTGACGTTGATAAGCCTTATCGACCCCAATCAATTCAAGCCCCAACTGGCTGAACAGGTGCGCAAGAGCACGGGTCGGGAACTGGTGATGGCGGGGGAGATTGATTGGCGTTTCTGGCCGAGTCTCGGCCTCTCGCTGGAGAAGGTTGCTCTGCGCAATCCTGCCGGTTTTGCCGAGCCGGATCTCGTTCGTTTCGAACAGGGGGAGGCCTCGGTGGCGCTGTTGCCGCTGCTCTCCCATCGCCTGGAGATCGGCAAGGTGACCCTGAGTGGCGCCCATCTCTTTATCCAGACCAAGGCGGATGGCAGCTCCAATCTGAGCGGACTGATCAAGGATGCCAATGCTGATGCAAGCGAACCGGTCGTCCCTGCAACACCTGCGCCAACCACTGATAGCAAGCCCTGGCAGATCAGCTTGCAGGGTGTCGCGCTCTCCCAGGCCAGTGCGCTGGTACAGGATGATCGCAGCGGCACCTCGCTGCGACTGGATCGCCTCGATCTCGATATGGGGCAGCTGGCCACCGATCAGTGGGTACCCGTGACGCTGGCCGCCAAGGGAAGTGTCGACAAGCTCGCTTTCGATATCATGGGTCAGACCCAGATCAAGCTGTCGCAGGAGGTGATGGCCAGTGAACTGAAAGACTTGAGCCTCAGTGGCAGCCTGAGTGACCCGTCCCTGCGACTCGACAGTTTCTCCATCAAGGGAGACCGTCTGGCCCTCGGTGAGTGGAGCAACCTTACGCTGGCGCTGAAAGGAGCCAAGGTAGAGGGGCAGCAAGCTTCACTGGCTGGCTCGCTGGAAGGAACGCTTAAAGGGCGGCTCGATAAAGAGATGAAACTGGTCGAGCTCTCCGATGTGCTGCTGACCGCAGCGCTGGAAGGTGATGCGCTGCCGCGCCCGCAGATGAAGCTTAAACTGGCCGGTTTTGCCCGTGCCGAGATCGACAAGCAGTTGATTACCTTGAGCAAGTTGGCGATGAGTGCCGATGAGGTGCTGCTGAATGGTGATGGAACCGTGCAGCTTGGCGCTGTTCCCGCGATCAGCTTCGATCTCAAGGGGGAGAAGCTGGATCTCGACAAATGGCTCGCTAAAGCGGCATCGACCACATCAGCGCTGGTGAAAGAGAACAAACCGGCGACCGGTGCTTCCAATGCCGCTGCAAGTGGCAATAAAGCTGTAAGCGGCAAGAGTGAAGCCCTCTCCGCGGTTGAACCGGATCTGGGCGCGCTCAAAGGGGTGGATCTGGATGGTCGGTTGCAACTCGGCAGCCTGCGTCTGAAAGGGCTGGATCTTGGCGCAGTCGATCTGCAGGTGGCTCTGGCCAAGGGACTGCTGACGCTCAAACAGTTCAGCGCGACCGTGGCAGGCGGTCAGGTAAACGCGAACGGGGTACTCGACGCACGCCAGCAGCCCGCCACCTACAAGGTGCACAAGCAGGTGGCCGGAGTGAACATTCGTCCCTTGTTGCAGACTCTGGCTCAGAGTGATCTGCTGGAGGGCAAAGGCGATCTCGATGTGCAGGTGCAAGGACGTGGTCTCTCTGAGTTGGCACTGCGCAACGGGATGCAGGGTAAGGTTACCTTGAAGCTGAGCGATGGGGCCCTGCACGGCATCAACCTGCCGGAGATGATCCGCGAGGCGCGGGCCACCCTCACCGGCAAGGGGGCCGAACAGGTGAAGGAGGCGCGCAAGACCGACTTCAGCGCCCTGACCGCCAGCTTCCAGATTGCCGACGGCGTTGCCCGCAGCAACGACATCCAGCTCTTTGCCCCCGCCTTGCGGGTCAAGGGCGAAGGGCAGACGGCACTGGTGCCGGAGAGCCTCGACTTCCTGTTCCTTACCTCCATCGTCGAGAGCAGCAAGGGGCAGGGAGGCAAGGATGTGGACGAGCTGAAGGAGATCACCATTCCGGTGCAGATCGGCGGCAACTGGCAGGCGCCCAGCTATCGGCTCGACGTGAAGGCACTGCTCAGCAACAACAAGTTGCTGGAGGATAAGGCCCGTAAGGAGGCCGAGCGCGGACTCAAGAAGCTGCTTGGTGACAAGGCTGACAACGATGCCGTCAAAGGTGTGGCAGACCAGCTGCTCAAAGGACTGTTCAAATAGGTGATGGTTCACATGGCTGGCGCGAGCCGCGCCAATGTCGTTAGCGGTTGACCGGATGTCAGCGCCATTGAAAAATGGCGCTGACATTTTTTATGGCGCAGTGACCTGCTGTGTCTTCATCCGGAGTCATCTCGAGTTGAACCCATGCGCCTGATCCTGCTGCTCTGCTCCCTGATCTGCTACGGCATGGCCTATCCCGTGCTGGCCGGGCCGCTGGCGGATCGCCTGGCTGGTGAGCTGGCCGAACTGGCTCCCGAACAGGTGTTGCCTCTTGATGAGGTACAGCGGCTCGACCGTCGCCTGATTGCTCCCGACTCCCTTCATCCCGGCTGGCAACGCTACCCGCTGCGCCAGTTGCAGGCCATCTATCGCTATCAGCAGGAGTGCGGGGCAGAGAATGACTTGCCCGCCGAGTGGCTGCCACTGCTGCGGGCGCTTTGCGGCCAAGGGGCTGCGCCCTCGACCCGCTGGTTTGTCGCTCACCCCGTCTATCCGCTTGGCGGCTCCAGCGCGGCTCGTATACAGGCTAGCCATTCGGCGGCCGGGCTCGACGCTCTGCTCCATGTGCGGGAGCGGCGCGACCGGTTGGGGCTGCTTGGGGAGCTTGATGATGACAACCTCGACGCCCTGCTGCGGGGCGAGCGCTGGCTGCTGCAATCGGGTCACCTCTGGCTGCTTGCCGATGGGCAGTGGCGTCGCTATGGTGCCGGGCAGTGGCAACCGCAGGCTGAGCGGCTCGGCGTGATGCTGGATAGCCGAGTCGATGGCCCCTGTGAAGAGCGAGTCGGAGCAATTTGCTTCAATACTCGCCCCACGCTTGGTTGGCAGTGGCTGGCGCTGGCCAGCTCGCTTGGTTTTATCCTGTTGCTGGGGTGGGCCAGCTGGCAGCGCTGGTGCCTGCTGCGGGAGCGGCGCATCGCGTTGCAGATGCTGACCCACGAGCTGCGCACTCCCATCATGGCGCTCTCCGGCATCAGCGAGGAGCTGCGCCACGATTTCGACCGGCTGCCCCCTTCCGCCCAGCAGAGCGTGGGTCAGCTGCTGGGCAGTGTCGCCCGTCTGCATCAACTGGCGCAGGCCAGTCGCCACTATCTGGCGGCAGAGACCCTCGAGGATGAGCGGGTTGCAGTTAGTCTCACCGAATGGCTCACCCTGGCCTGCGAGCGGCATGGTGCCACCTTCTGCCTTGAGCGGGAGATGACTCTGGCGCTCCCCTTCTACTGGCTCGATCTCGCCCTCGACAATTTGCTGCGCAACGCCAGCCAGCATGGCTGTGCACCGGTTCAGATCTGTGCCAGCTGGCAGGCGGGGCGTTTGATCCTCGCGGTCAGCGATGGCGGCGAGCTGCCGGGTTACCGGCTCGCCACCCTGCTGCACCGCGGTGCCCGTGCCGATGGTCTGGGGCTGGGGCTTGCCATCGTGCGCCATCTGCTGCGCCGTTTGGGCGGGCGCCTCGCCCTATCCGGCCCGCCCACTACTTTTACCCTGACGCTGCCCTGCCAACTCTGGAGCGACACCGAATCATGAAGACCATCCTGCTTGTCGAAGACGAGGCGCTATTGGCGGAGAACCTGCAACGCTATCTGACCCGTGAGGGGTATCGCTGCCTCTGGTGTGACACTCTGGCTGCGGCGGAGCAGCAGTGGCTGGCGGCGGATCTGGTGCTGCTCGATCGCACCATGCCGGAGGGGGATGCCCTCGACTGGCTACCCCAGTGGCTGGCGCGCAAGGCGCTGCCGGTGATCGTGCTCACCGCCAGGGTGGAGGTGAGCGATCGGGTGGCCGGGCTCGATGCGGGAGCGCGCGACTACCTGACCAAGCCCTTCTCCCACGACGAGCTGCTGGCGCGGATCCGGGCCCAGCTGCGCCAGCTGGGGGATGGCACTCAGGCGGTGGGCGGCTTGCAGCTTCATCCCGCCCGGATGCAGGCGAGCTGGCAGGATGCGGAGGTGAGTTTTACCCCCACCGAGTTTGCCCTGCTCACCCTGCTGGTGCGGATGGCGGGGCGGGTGCTGAGCCGGGAGGAGATCCTCAACCGGGTGTGGGGCTATCAGGCGTTTCCCTCCACCCGCACCGTTGATACCCATATTCTGCAGCTGCGCCAGAAGTTGCCCGGGCTGGCCATCGAGACGGTGCGGGGCATCGGTTACCGGCTGGAGGTGCCAGCGTGAAGCGTGCAACGCTGGCTGGACTGCTGTTGGCTCTAAGCGTCGGCCTTCTGAACCTGGGCCTTCTAAACGCAAGCTGCGTGATGGCAACCGAACGCCTCCAGGAAACCGAACGCGCCGACCCGCTGCAACCGGCGACCTTGGCACTGTTGCAGGGGGATAACCGGCACGCCTGGCAATCTTTGCAGCAGGCATGGCCTGCGCTCAACAGCGATGCCGAGCGCCGTAGCTGGCAGGGGATGCTGGCTGCGCTGAGTGCCCAGCACTGCGGCAAGGATTTCCCGCTCACTCTGCCTGATGGGGTGAGCGAGCTGCGCCTTGAGCTGATCCAGCGCGATGCGCCGCTGCTGCGGGACTATCGGGTGCAGCTGACCGGGGAGGGGGCCATCACCGCCGCTGAACTTGTCGATCCCGCTGGTCGTGACCGACTGGCAGGTGCCCAGTGGGAGGCGGAAGAGAACTCCGGAGTCAGGGTTGTCGGGGCCGATCTACCGACGCCTTTGCCAGCCGGGCTCTATCAGCTGCGGCTGACGGTGGCGGGCCTGCGTTGGCAGGTGGCGCTGCCACTGCCTGCGGTGCAGGATCTGGACTGGCTCTCCCGCTCGCCGCAGGCGGTAGACAATCTCCCCGTCAATCCTGCGGCCTGTACGCCGCTCTGGCTCGATCAGGCGGTGCTAGCCCGTCCGCAATACTCCCTGCTCTGGTGGAACCGTCTGCCTCTCGATGGCAAGGTGGGTTGGCCTGCCGCCACGCCCGACAGTTGGCGTACCCTTTCGCTGGTGCAGACCAGCCAGCGCGGCCAGCTGGTGTTGCAGCTAAGCCACAGTCAGGCGGGGCCGGTGGGCTAATGGATGTCGTGATGGTCAGGTCACCGCAATCCTGACATTGGCCTGACAATCGCAGGCGGCCAATCTGCTGAAATGGCGATTCCCGTGTGTTATCAGGAATCACCGACCATGACTCTTCGTCCCGTGCTAACGAGCCGGATCCGCCCGCTGCTGCTGTTGGCGCCGCTGTTCTCCCTGCCTGCCGAGGCGCTGACCCTGGCCAACGATCAGTGGCGCATCGAGCTGGATCCCGCCACCCTGGCGGCCGAGGCTGTGCTGCCATCGGGCAAGCACCTTGCCATCTCTTCCCCCAGCCCGCGCCAGTCGGTCACCGCCTTGCAGCAGGAGGGGGAGCGTGCCAGCTGGCTGACCCGCGCCGATGGCGAGGTGCGTGCCTTGGCTCGCCTTGAGGGTAACCGTCTGATCCTTACCCTCAGCCGTGCAACTGCTGGCGAGCTGGTGTGGCCGCGGGTACCGGCAGGGGCGCAGGCGCTGATGCTGCCGATCCACGAGGGATTTCGCATCCCGGTCGAGCATCCCGCGTGGCGCAAGGCGCTGGCGCAGGAGTATCAGGGGATCAACACCACGGATAATCTGACCCTGCCGGTGGTTGGGCTGGATCACGGCGATCAGCAGCTGGCGATCCTCTTTGCCAACCCCTTCAACAACCGGCTCACCTTTGCGCCCAAGCAAGATGGCATTGCCCTCACCGCGACCCATAGCGTCAACCGCCTCAATCTGGCCGACCCCTATGAGGTGGCAGTGTCGTTGCAACCGGGCAACGACTGGCTAGCGGCGGCCAAGGCCTATCGCTGCTGGTTGCAGGAGCGGGGCGAGCTGGTCTCGCTCGAGAGCAAGCTGGCGGCAGTACCGGATGGCAAGCGGCTGATTGGCGCCTCTCACCTCTATCTCTGGGGCGAGCGACTGCTGGTGCCACAGGATGTGAAGAGCTGGCCCGCGCTGCGCCGCCTGATGCCCGCCGACTGGCTCAAAGGGGAGAGCAAAACGGCGCTGCAAGCGCCCGATCTGGCCCGCAACCGCTACCTGCAAGATTTGGTGTTGGCCGGGGTAGAGCAGGCGCTGGCGCTGCGCCATCCGGGTCAGCAACCGGCCGATTTCACCGCCCGGCGTGCGCTGGCGGCCACGCAACTGGGCTCTGCGCTCAACGAGCCGCAGAGTTGGGGTGATGGCAGCTCTACCAAGATTATCGCCGCTCTCAAGCAGGCTGGACTACCCAGACTCTGGCTGGGGCTGCCCCAGTGGACCGCCGGTTTTGCTGCGCCAGAGGGGATTGAACTTGCCAAACAGGCGGGCTATCTCATCGCTCCTTACGACTCCTACGATACCGCGCTGCCGGAGGGTAATCGCCAGCCGAGCTGGCTCACCGCCCAAATGGGGAAGGATATTTACCTGCGCTGCGGCATCATGCAGGAGAACGGGCGGCGCAAGAGCGGCTTTCAAAACAGCGGCGTCTACACCAATCAGGCCTGTGTGCGCCCGGTGATGGAGCAGCGCGTGTCCTGGTTGCAGCAGGCGAGCCACTACAACAGCTGGTTCCTCGATGTGGCGGCGACCGGCATGGTGTTTGACGACTTCGACCTGGCCAAGCCCACTACTCAGGCGCAGGATGCGCAAAACCGGATGGCGGGGATGGCATGGATTGCCAAGAGTCAGGGGGTGCTGGTGGGCTCCGAGGAGGGCGGGGCGGTTGCCAATCGCACCGCGGCCTTTGCCCATGGCCCCCAGACCAGCGGCTTTGGTTGGCAGGATCCCGATATGCGCCGCAACAAGCGCTCCCCCTACTATCTGGGGGCCTGGTATCCCGAGCATCAGCCCGCGTTCTTCTTTCGCCAGAGCCACCTAAAACCTGAGTATCAGGGGCTCTACTTCGATCCGGCGCTGCGGCTGCCGCTGTTCCAGAGCGTCTTTCACGACAGCATAGTGACCACCCACCACTGGACGATGGACAGCCTCAAATTCAGGGAGAGCCGTCAGGTGACCGAACTGTTGCAGCAGCTCTACAACGTGCCGCCCTTGCTCAACCTCAGTCTGGATAGCGCCAGCGTGCGCATTCCCTACCTCAAGGGACTCGATGCCTTCTTCCGCCCACTGCATGAGCGGCTCTACAACCAGCCGCTCACCGGTTTTCGCTGGCTCGACAAACGAGGAGTGGTGCAGCAGAGCGAGTTTGCCGATGGCACTCGACTGATTGCCAACTTCGGCCCGGCCACCGAGCAGGCGGGGATAAAACTGGCCGCTCAAAGCGTGTTGGCGCTGTTGCCCGATGGCAGTCAGCAGCAGTTTGTCGCGCAACCGGATGGCGCCCGCTAATCTGGCGTTCTGGCTTTTATTTCATTAGAGGATGATGTGGCGGAACTTTTTATGTATAGATGAACGTTCTGCAAAATGGATTAGAGGTAGTTCTGATGATTGAGAGTGAAGTGATTAGAGAGGTAAACCATCCGGCGTGGCCGCTGGTCTGGCAGATCTATGGCGAGAGTTTTCCCCGCTACGAGCAGCGCCAGTCACAGCATCAGCTCCAGAAGATGCGGGATCCTCGCTATCACTGCCAAATCTTTTATCAAGACGGCCTGCTGCTCGGTTTCATCTTCTGGTGGGCGTGTGGCGAGCAGATCTGTATCGAACATCTGGCCATCAATCCTGCGCTGCGCGGCCGCAACTACGGCAGCCGCCTGCTGGCTGAATTTTGCGAGCGGGCAGGCAAAACCGTCATTCTCGAGATCGATCCGCCAGAGGATGAGATTGCCATTCGCCGTCTGCGCTTCTATCAGGGGCTGGGTTTTTGTCTCAACGACTATGCTCATGCCCACCCGCCCTATCATCCTGATTATCAAGGACATGTGCTGCGGGTGTTGAGCTATCCGGGGCCTCTTGAGGAGAAGGATTATCTGCGTTTCAACCAGATGCTGGTGGAGACGGTGATGGAGCACGGCTTGAGTTGGAAAACGGGGATGTTCATTGCGAGATGAAGGGGGGGATTATCCCCCCTCCTAATTGCAACTATTCATAGACTGATGTCGCGGTCAGCAACTGATCTGCAAAGGTAAAAATTTCATCGATCGAGGAAATAGGATGCCTAGTCTCTTTTTTTTCAGCGTCAAATAAACCGATATATTTCTGCCTTGCATTGAAATGCAACCGGCATAACGGCTTGCGATTATTATCGTCGAGGAGAATACCAAAATAACTTTGGGTATCTCTTGCCGCGATTCTTGTTACATCAAATCGTTGTCTCAGAATTGCTTTGACAACATTAAAGCCTTCCATCTCTTCAATCGTTGTATCGACCTTTGATTTTTCCTCACTACAGCTTTCGGCATTATTGTTATCACTTGATGGATTACTATCAAATGCCGGTTGGATAGTTGAGGAGTTGACACTGCCACCAATCGCAGATTTCAATCTTGCATTGATGCTGTCATTCAGGAATTGGCTAAGAGCCTTCTTGGTAATGTCGGTAAAGGACTGTTTGACCTTTGCCGTCAGTACACCGTCATAGATTCTGGATGCAAAAAACTTAACAAAGTCTTCTTCCGGTGAGCCAAATTGTTCGGCTAGCAATTTTTTGATCTGGCTAAGGTACTTCAGTTCGCCAGCTGCATCGACAACTGAATCAACATCGAAAGAGGTTTTGGTTAGTTTTAATACCTCAGGCACTATGTGTTCGTCTATGTCTTCCAGATCGAGCGTCAAAAATGGTTTTTCGTCCATTTTGTTTGGGGCATCAAGGTCTGTGTAGAACTCATATTGTGCCCCATTGGTAAGAATGCCGATTCGAGCATTGGTAACTGAAAAATAGCGAAAGAGTTGACCAGAGTGCTTGGCCGAGAGTTTTTCACTGTATTTTTTACACTCAACCAGAATTTGCACTTGGCCATCTTTGAGAATGGCGTAGTCAACCTTTTCCCCTTTTTTAATGCCTGTATCTGCGGTGAATTCCGGAATCACCTCCGTAGGATCAAACACATCATAACCAAGTACACGATTGAGAAATGGCATAACAAATGCGTTTTTGGTTGCTTCTTCTGTGGTGATCATCGATGACTGTTGAGCAATCTTTTTGGCTAGACTCTGTAGCTGCTCTGAAAAATCCATTGTTTCCTCTCTGCGCTGGGACTGGAATTGTTGAGTTGATATTCACCCGTCATATCTGGCCAAAATCAGGTGAGGTCATAGATACGATTTATCTCTACGTATATTCAGCAAAGTGCCATACGATTCCAAGGCTGGTATGCCTAAAACAGGATCCAGCTCACCGCTATTGAGTGTTATATGAAGAAAATATGAGCTTGTAGCTGATATTTATATTAGAAAGGGGCGCCCAAGCGCCCCTTTCTCGTTGAACCTGCTGTGGTTTATCTCACTCCCCCAGCAGCTTGTGCCAGACGGCGAGCACATGGCTGCGTTCGTTTTGCAGCTGATCGTCGCTCACCTTGCGGGAGATCTCCGAGAGGTTGAGGCGATGGCCGAGGTTGCGGATCTCCAGATAGGCATGCTTGAGCCCCTCCGCCTGCTCCAGGGTCAGCACCCCCGCCATGACGCACTCATCGAAGATGCGCACGTTATCGGACCAGCGGGTGAGGGCATCGGGCTCGCCGCAGGCGTGGGCCAGCACCAGATACTGGGCGATAAACTCGATATCCACCATGCCACCGGGGGACTGCTTGAGGTCGAACTCGCCGGCACCGGCTTTGAGCAGGTGATCCCGCATCTTGTGGCGCATCTCGCGCACCTCGCGGGCCAAGGTCGGCAGATCCCGCTCCTTGGCCAGCACATCGCGGCGGATACGGGCAAATTCGGCAACGATGGCGTCATCGCCATAGATGGGACGGGCCCGCACCAGTGCCTGATGCTCCCAGGTCCACGCCTCGTTTTGCTGATACTGCTCGTAGGCCGAGAGGGACGACACCAGCAGGCCGGAGTCGCCTGAGGGGCGCAGCCGCATGTCTATTTCGTAGAGAATGCCGGAGGGGGTGCGGGTGCTGAACAGGTGCAGGATCCGCTGGGCCAGGCGCAGGTAGAACTGGCGGCTGTCGATGGGCTTGCGGCCATCTGTGTAGCTGTTGGGGTCGCCGCCGTGCAGGAATACCAGATCGAGATCCGAGCCGTAACCCAGCTCGATACCGCCCAGCTTGCCATAGGCCACCACCGCAAAGCCGCGCTGGCCGCTCATCGCCACCTCGGGCGGCACCCCGTAGCGCTCGCTCATCTGGGCCCAGGCCTGATTGACCACCTCTTCGGTGATCGCCTCCGCCAGCCAGGTGAGGTGGTCGCTCACCTTCATCAGCGGCAGGGCGCCAGCGATGTCGGCGGCCACGATGCGCAGCAGCTGCACCTGCTTGAACTGGCGCAGTGCCTCCATCTGCTGCTCCACATCTTCCTCGGGGATGCGCAGCAGGAACTGGCGCAGCTGGGGCTTGTATTGGTCGAGCGGGGTGGGGTGGTAGAGGTGCTGGGGATCGAGCAGCTCGTCCAGCAAAATCGGGTAGCGGGCCAGCTGCTCGCTCACTAGATGGCTGGCGTCGCACAGCCGCACCAGCTGGCGCAGGGCGCCCGGATTTTCCGCCAGCAGCTGCAGATAGGCGCTGCGGGTGAAGATGCGGGTCAGCAGCTCACACACCCGCTCGAACAGGCGGGCAGGTTGCTCACTGGCGACCACCAGCCGCAGCAGCTCCGGCATCAGCCAGTCCAGCGCGATGCGCCCCTGCGGCCCTACCTGACGGCGCTTGTACTCCTCCTTGAAA
>NZ_CAWNZT010000196.1:11808-26241 GCF_963878965.1 Aeromonas sp. HMWF015
TTTTCCAGCTCGGCGGCGTCTAGCTCGGTGCGCCAGAGATCGAGCCAGAGCTGCTCCAGATGGGCGGGGGCCTCTTTCTCTTCCCCCACCACGGCGGCGAACTCCTGATGGACGGCGGCCATCTCCTCATCCAGATAAGCCATAAAGGCGCCCCAGTCGGCAAAGCCGAGGGCGGCAATCAGCCGCTGGCGATCCCGCTCCTCGGTGGGCAGGGTCTGGGTCTGCTGATCGCCGATCTCCTGCAATATGTTCTCGACCCGGCGCAAGAAGCGATAGGTCGCCAGCAAGCGATCGCAATGGGCAGATTCGAGAGCGCCACATTGGGCGATGGCAGCCAGCGCCTCCGGCAGGTGACGCACCCGCAGTGCCGGCTCGCGACCACCGCGAATAAGTTGCAGCGCCTGGGCGATAAACTCCACCTCGCGAATACCGCCTGCCCCCAGCTTGATGTTGCCCTCCAGCCCCTTGCGGCGCACCTCGGCGGCGATCATCGCCTTCATCTGGCGCAGACCGTCGATGACGCCGAAGTCGATATAGCGGCGAAACACGAAGGGGCGCAGCATCTCGGCCAGCTCCACTGCGTGTTCGCACTGGGGCCCCAGTACCCGCGCCTTGACCATGGCGTAGCGCTCCCAGTTGCGACCGTGATGCTGGTAGTAATCCTCCATGGCGGCGAAGGAGATGGCGAGCGGCCCCGCCTCGCCAAAGGGGCGTAAGCGCATATCGACCCGGAACACCTGACCATCCTGCGTGGGCTGGTGGAGGGCGTTGATGATGCGCTGGCCCAGCTTGATAAAGAACTGCTGGTTGGCGAGCTCGCGCCGCCCGCCAACCGTGTAGCCGTTTTCGGGGAAGGTGAATATAAGGTCGATATCCGAGGAGAAGTTGAGCTCGCCACCGCCGAGCTTGCCCATGCCGAGGATAAGCAGCGGCTGCGGATTGCCATTGCCGTCCATCGGGGTGCCCAGCTCGCTGCACTGTTTGGCGTAGAGCCAGTCGCGAGCGGTGCAGATCAGGGCATCCGCCAGCTTGGTGAGGTGGATAAAGCTCTCTTCCACCGCCGCATGGCCCAGCAGCTCGCGCCAGGCGATCACCAGCATGCGGCTGCGGCGGAACTGGCGCAGGATGCGCTTGAGCGCCTCTTCATCGCTCACCTCGGCGAGCAGGGCTGTGAGGTCACTCTGGTAGGCGGGCCAGCGCTCGGAGCGCTCCAGATCTCCGGAGGCGAGCAGCTCGGTCAGCAACTCCGGCTGTTTGAAGAGGGAGTCGGCGACAAAATCGGAGAGGCCGAGCAGGGTCAGCAGTGTCTGGCGAACAGGCTCGGGCTGCGAGCCATAGTCGGGGGCCAGCTCGACCAGTCGCTGCCATTGGCGCTCGGCCTGTTCTTGCAGCAGGGGGGAGAGGGCGGAGAAAGAGGGAGAGTGCTGGGCCACGGTTGCCGTCCTTGTGGTTCACGACAGCGGGTTAACGACACGGGGTTAACAACGCTGCCGGTTCAAAATGGTGGCTGCCAATCTAGCACTGTCAGGCCCCCGCGTCACAGCGCAGGGGCGAGAAGCATGATCCGGTGGGAATTATTGGCCGCCAGTCAATCAGGTGCGCTGGTAGATGGCAGGGTTGTAGATCTCCATCAGGCTGTCTGGACTTGCTGGGGGCGCAAAGCCAAAACCGGCATAGAGGCCGTGAGCATCAGAGGTGGCGAGAGCGAGACGCCGTAATCCCTGCAACTCGGGATGGTCGACAATGGTTGCCACCAGTGCCTTGCTGTAACCCCGGCCGCGGTACTCAGGCAGCACGAAGACATCGGCCAGATAGCCAAAGGTGGCCTTGTCGGTGATGACCCGGGCGAAGGCAACCTGCTGACCATCGACATAGCCGCCAACGCAGAGGGAGTGGTTGATGGCCCGCACCACAGTGCTGTGGGGAATACCACGGCACCAGTAAGCCTCTGCGGAGAGAAAACGGTGGATCAGCGGCACATCGAGCCGCCCCTTGTCGTCACTGAGCTCGAGTGGTGGGTGCGTTGCATTCTGCTGCATATTGGCTCCTTGCCGTGCGCTGGAAATGAGAAAGGCCCCCTCAAGGGGCCTTCCAGTCTAACCGGATTGGGGCATGAAAACAGTCAGGCGAGCTTGAAGGACTGGATCTGGTTGTCGAGCTCCTTGCTGTGCTGCTCGACCAGTTCGGAGGCCTCTTGCAGTTCACGCAGCACCACGACGGAGCCTTCGGCGATCTGCTTGACCTGCTCCAGATTGCCGCGCATCTCTTCGGCGACCGAGCTCTGCTGCTCGGATGCCGCGGCGATCTGGCGGTTCATGTCGGCGACACCCTGTACCCGCTGCACTATGGTGGCGAGCTGGGTTCCGGCCTGGGTCACCTGTTCCACCCCCTTGTCGGCCTGGCGCACGCTCTGGGCCATCAGTTCGGCGGCCTGACCTGCATTGCCCTGCAGCTGCTCGATCATCTTCTGAATTTCGACGGTGGCGGCCTGAGCACGGTTGGCCAGCTCGCGCACTTCGGAGGCCACCACGGCAAAGCCACGACCTGCTTCACCGGCGCGAGCCGCTTCGATGGCCGCGTTAAGTGCCAGCAGGTTGGTCTGTTCCGAGATGCCGCGAATGGTATCGACCACAGATCCAATGCGCTCGACCCCTTGTTCCACCTGATTGACCACGGTGGCGGAGCGCTGGATGTTGCCGGAGAGGGTGTCGATGGTGCTGACGGTATCGGCGACGCAGCGGCTCCCCTCTTCCGCCAGCTGGCTGGTTTCGGCGGTGGCGTGAGAGGCCTGATCCGCATGGGCGGCGACTTCGCGAATGGCGCTGACCATCTGGCTCATGGCGCTGGCCAGTTGTTCGATCTGGGTGAACTCTTCGTTGATCGCTTCGTTGGCCTCTTCCATGCAAAGGGTCACCTGGGAGGCGATGTCGTTGAGCTCCTTGCAGGCGGCGCGCTGGTTGCCAAACACCTCTTTGAGGTTCTCCTGCGAGTGGGAGACCGCCTTGGCGATGTCACCGAATTCGTCACGAGACTTGAGCAGTACCTTGTGGCTGAGGTCCCGCTTGGCGAAGCGCTCCAGCAGGCCCACCAGATAGTGCACCTGCTTGACCATCAGGCGGGAGCCGGTAAGCAGCAGGATCACGAACAGCAGCCCCATGATGGTGGTCTCCATCAGGCCGGTCCAGAGCAGGCGATTGGAGATCGCATCCGCCTTGGCGGGATCGAGCCCTTCGCTGAGCAGGGTCGCTTCCAGATTGTTGGCGTCAAACCAGAGTTTGGTCAGTAGCAGGAGGGTACTGAACACCATCAGCAGCACCACTTTGGGTACCAACCGGATGTTGCTCATTCTTTTCTCCAGCAGGTTCAGCTGCATTGTCATTCTCCTTTTAAAAGCCGTTTTTCCTTTGCCCTCAGGACTATCGGCATTATCTTCTCTTTTATTAATTTGCACCGTGTTTAAAGTTGGAAAATGTATGCGACATCACTTAACTCATCTGCGGGCGATGGATCTGCTGATGGCATTTCTGTCGATTATCTCGGTTGTGCTGGTGACGGCCCGCTGGTGGGGCCATCAGACACTGACCCCCCAGACCCTGCAGCTCTTCTATGACCTCGACAGTCTGATCTGCTACTTCTTCCTCGCGCACTTTGCTTATGGCTGGATCCGGGCCTCCGATCGCAAGGCCTATTTCAAGGCCAACTGGATCTATCTGCCGGGTAGCCTGCCGATGGCGGAGCAGCTGCGCTGGGCTCGGTTGATCCAGCTGTGGCGGGTCTATCAGCTGTTCAAGGAGCACCCGGATCTCTGGGCCATGTTCCGTCGCGAGCGCAACGAGACCACTCTCTCCGGCATCCTGTTTCTGTTCTTCCTGCTGCTGGGGGTGGGCTCCGGCGTCATGTACTGGATTGAGTCAGGCCAGCCCGGCAGCCAGATTGAGACACCCTATGACGCGTTCTGGTGGACGCTGGTGACCCTCTCGACAGTGGGTTACGGCGATTTGGTGCCCAAGACCGAGGAGGGGCGGTTTGTCGCCAGCTTGTTGATTCTGTTCGGCGTCGGTCTGTTCGGTGCCATCAGCGGTTTTATGGCCAGCTTGTTTTTGCAACCTCACAAGGGAGAAGGCGAGAGCGACAAGTGGCGTCATCACTACAACAACCAACAAGAGGAGCTGCTGCGGGAGATCCGCGCCCTGCGCAGCGAGGTGCGGGAGCTGAAAAACAAGTGAGGCTGCGGGCGGGCAAGTTGCGAGGTGACTCGCAACTCTGCGCTCTTTATCCGGGGGGAGGTGCTTTTTCTTTGCTTGTCCTTTAACCTGCTGGCGGCTTAACATTCAACCTCTTGTCCAAACCTGAAAAAGAGAACCGATCGACCATGCGCGCCCTTCTCGGGATTTTGATCTGCTTGTGTGCCCAACAGGCACTGGCCGATACCCGTTATGTTTCAGACAACATCTTTACCTATATCCACAATGGCCCTGGTACCCAGTACCGGATCCTTGGCAGCGTCAAGGCTGGTGAACCGCTGGAGGTAAAGGCGGTGAACAGCGAGGCCGGTTTCACCCAAGTGGTGGACGGTCGTGGCCGCGAGGGGTGGATCAAGAACAGCGAACTGCAGAGCCAGATCAGCCTGCGCGAGCGTCTGCCCCAAGTGGAAAAAGAGCGCGATGAGCTTAAAGATCGCCTGCAGAACCTCAACGGTGACAACGAGAAACGCTTCACCGAGAAGGATGGTCAGATCGCTGCCCAGAGCAAAGAGATCGCCGCCCTCAAGGCCCAGCTGGTCAGTCAGGGTGAGGAGATGAGCAATCTCAAAGAGCAGAATGATGCCCTGACCCAAAGCTACGACAATCAGGAGCACGACATGCAGATGGACTGGTTTATCCGTGGTGGTGCCATGGTGGGAGCCGGTATCCTGCTCGGCATCCTGCTGCCCATGCTGCCCCGTCGTCGCAGCCGCGGCGATCGCTGGATGAACTGACAGCATCTGGCTGAATGAATTGCTGAGAAGGGTCGCCGTGGCGGCCCTTCTTTTTTTGGGGCGTATTGGGTGGAATGCGTGGCTGCTTTGCGATAGAGCGGTGGCAGATCGTATACAAAATGAAGTCAGATGACCCTCACGCTTGCTGGCGTATTAGCTTCAAAAGGGAATTCATGGGGGGAATGAGCGATATTTGTTAAAGAGTGGCAACAAATTCATTTCATATAGGGTGCAACATTGTATACATTATCGGCGTTTCGGCGGCGCGTCCGCCTTTGTCGATATCAGCCCTCGGGCGTACAGGAAGACCCCATATGTTCAAAGCTACTCAAGTGCTTGCCGCTGACTATATCCCCTCCGATCTGGCCGCCCTGCGCGAAGCCATCACCCAGAACTATGTGGTGGATGAAAATGCCTATCTGGCCGAGCTGTCGGCCATGCTGCCGGGGGATGGCGCCTCGCTGGAGCAGGTGACCCAGCGTGCCCGAACCCTGGTGACCAAGGTGCGCAAGGAGAGCGGCTCCGGTGACGGTATCGACGCCTTCCTGCAGGAGTACAGTCTCGATACCCAGGAGGGGATCATCCTGATGTGTCTGGCCGAGGCGCTGCTGCGCATTCCCGATGCAGAGACCGCTGACGCCCTGATCAAGGACAAGCTCTCCGGCGCCAACTGGTCATCCCATTTCCGCAAGAGCGACTCTACTCTGGTCAACGCCTCCACCTGGGGGCTGATGCTGACCGGCAAGATCATCAAGCTGGACAAGAAGCTCGACGGCAACCCGGCCAACCTGCTGGGACGGATGGTCAACAAGCTGGGGGAGCCGGTGGTGCGCTCCGCCATGTACGCCGCCATGAAGATCATGGGCAAGCAGTTCGTGCTGGGGCGCGACATGAAAGAGGCGCTCAAGGCGAGCCGCAAATCCCGCGAGCTGGGTTACACCCACACCTACGACATGCTGGGTGAATCGGCGCTGACCATGCAGGATGCCGACAAGTATCTGACCGATTATCGCAACGCCATCGAGGCGGTGGGCAACGAGCGGATCAGCGATGGCGGCCCGTCCCCCTCCATCTCCATCAAGCTCTCGGCGCTCCATCCGCGCTATGACGTGGCCAACCGCGAGCGGGTGCTCGGCGAGATGTGCGAGCGGCTGGTGGGGCTGGTGCGTCTGGCCCGCGACAAGGATGTGGCCATCAGCATCGATGCCGAGGAGATGGACCGCCTCGAGCTCTCTCTCGATCTGTTCGAACAGCTCTACCGCTCCGACGCCAACCGTGGCTGGGGCAAGCTCGGCATGGTGGTGCAGGCTTACTCCAAGCGCGCGCTGCCGGTACTCTGCTGGCTGACCGCCCTGGCCCGCGAGCAGGGTGACCTCATTCCGGTTCGCTTGGTAAAAGGCGCCTACTGGGACAGCGAACTGAAAAATGCCCAGCAGGCGGGCCTGCCCGGCTACCCGCTCTTTACCCGCAAGGCGGGCACCGATATCTCCTATCTCGCCTGCGCCCGCTACCTGCTGAGCGAGCCGACCCGCGGCTTTATCGCTCCCCAGTTCGCCACCCACAACGCCAATACCGTGGTCAGCATTCTGGAGATGGCTGGCGATCGCCAGTTTGAATTCCAGCGTCTGCACGGTATGGGGGAGGAGCTGCACAACGCCGTGCTGAACGACAATCCCGGCCTGCACTGCCGCATCTATGCGCCGGTCGGCGCCCACAAGGATCTGCTGCCCTATCTGGTGCGCCGTCTGCTGGAGAACGGGGCCAACACCTCCTTCGTTCACAAGCTGGTGGATCCCAACACCCCGGTGGACTCGCTGGCCGAGCACCCGCTGCGGACCCTCAAGCGCTACTCCGGCTTTGCCAACGACCGGATTCCGCAGCCGGTGAACCTGTTCAGCGACCGCAAGAATTCCAGCGGCGTCAATATGAACATCCTCTCCATCCAGCGCCCCTTCTTCGCCCGCTTGAAAGAGCTGGAGAGCAAACAGTGGCTGGCAGGGCCCATCGTCGATGGTGAGACCCTCAAGCGCAGCGAAGCCCGCACTGTGCTGAGCCCGCAGGATGTGAGCCTGACTGTCGGCAAGATCCACTGGGCCGACGAGCAGGCGGTGGAGCAAGCCCTGGCATCGGCCCACGCCGCCTTCCCGCGCTGGCGCGAAACCCCGGTGAGCGAGCGGGCCGCCGCGCTGGAGAAGCTGGCGGACCTGTTGGAAGCGAACCGCGAGCAGTTTGTCTCCCTCTGTACCCGCGAGGCGGGCAAGCTGCTGCAAGATGGCATCGATGAGGTGCGTGAAGCGGTGGATTTCTGCCGCTACTACGCGGTGCAGGCCCGCAGCCTGATGGGGCAGGCGACCCTGCTGCCCGGTTATACCGGCGAGCAGAACGAGCTGTTCCTGCAGGGGCGTGGTGTCTTTGTCTGCATCAGCCCGTGGAACTTCCCGCTGGCGATTTTCCTCGGCCAAATCGCAGCTGCGCTGGCTACCGGCAACACCGTTATCGCCAAACCGGCGGAGCAGACCGGCCTTATCGCCCATCTGGCGGTGACACTGGCCCATCAGGCCGGTATTCCGGGCGACGTGCTGCAACTGCTGCCCGGTGACGGTGCTACCGTTGGCGCCAAGCTGACTGCGGACTCGCGCATCGGCGGCGTCTGCTTCACCGGCTCCACCGAGACCGCCAAGCTGATCAACATGACCCTGGCCCAGCGCGATGGCGCCATCCTGCCGCTTATCGCCGAGACCGGCGGTCAGAACGCCATGATCGTCGACTCCACCGCTCTGCCGGAGCAGGTGGTGCGCGACGTGGTGAGCGCCGCCTTCCAGAGCGCCGGTCAGCGCTGCTCGGCCCTGCGGGTGCTCTACCTGCAGGAGGAGATCGCCGAGCGGGTGCTGGAGATCCTCACCGGCGCCATGCAGGAGCTGAAAGTGGGCAACCCGGCCGAGCACAACACCGACGTCGGCCCGGTGATCGATGCCGATGCCAAGGCGGGGCTGGATGCCCATCTGGCCCGGATGATCCCGCGAGCTCGCCTGATTGCCCAGGCGCCGATGCCCGCCGCGACCATGGAGGGACACTTCGTTCAGCCGACCGCGCTGGAGATCGGCTCCATCCGCGAGCTGACCAAGGAGCAGTTCGGCCCCATCCTGCACGTGGTGCGCTATGCCACCCGGGATCTGGACAAGGTGATCAGCGACATCAACGGCACCGGCTACGGCCTGACGCTCGGGATCCACAGCCGCAACGAATCCCACGCCGAAGAACTGGCGAGCCGTATCAACGTGGGCAACGTCTACATCAACCGCAACCAGATCGGCGCCATGGTCGGGGTGCAGCCGTTCGGCGGCCAGGGACTCTCCGGCACCGGCCCCAAGGCGGGTGGCCCCCACTATCTCGGGCGGTTTGTTACCGAGAAGACCCGCACCATCAACACCACTGCAGTGGGCGGCAACGCCTCCCTGCTAGCGATGGGCGATGCCTGATCCGCTTCGATAGAAGCCGGATACGGGATACCGGATAACAACGGGCCGCCTTCGGGCGGCCCCTTTATTTGCGCCATCCGTTTTTTACGAATGGGACAATCGGCCACGGCGGGGTCGTCAGCGACCCGTGCTGGTCGTAAGATGGGAGCCATTCGCGCGGCGCTTGCCCCTTGGTCGGCCAGCCGTGGTCAGGGTTCTGTTTTAACGAGAGTGTTTATCTGATGTCATTAACCGAACAAGCCCGCTGGTTCGTGCTGGGGGGCGATCATCTGGTACAGCTCGATCAGCAGGGAGAGGTGCCACAAGGAAGTAAAGCGTGCCTGCCCGCAGCGCTGGCTGACGCCCCTTTCGAGCGTTTTGATGAGTGGCAGGGGCTGCCCTGCTATCTGCTCGATCTGGGGGCTGAGGCCGACACGACTATGATGGCCCCCCTGCGCCAGTTGATGGTAGCGGGGGATGAAGAGGGGTTTCGTCTCGCGGGCCGTGCCTGGCAGCTTGTTACCTTCCGCCGCACCCACCGTTTCTGCGGCGAGTGCGGCGCCCCCATGACCCCGAAGGCGGGGGAGTGGGCGCAGGTGTGCCAGCAGGGGCACAGCGTCTATCCGCGCATCTCCCCCTGCATCATAGTGGCGGTGCGCAAGGGGCCGGAGATCCTGCTGGCGGCTCATCGCCGTCACTATCAGGCGGACGATCCCATGTATACCGTGCTGGCCGGCTTCGTGGAGGCGGGAGAGAATCTCGAGCAGTGCGTGGCACGGGAGGTGTTCGAGGAGAGCGGCGTCCGGGTGCGCAATGTGCGCTATGTGGCGAGCCAGCCCTGGCCCTTCCCCCACAGCCTGATGATGGGTTTTACCGCCGACTACCAGAGCGGCGAGATCCGGGTGCAGGATGACGAGCTGGTGGCCGCCGCTTTCTTTGCCGCCGACCGGCTGCCCCGTTTGCCGCCCCACGGCACCATTGCCCGGCGGCTGATCGAGTTGTCACTGGCTGGCGAGGGGTAACAGCGCTTATCTTTTCGCCAACCTTTTTGCACTTCTTTTTAAAAACGGGGCGCTCTGGTTTGCGCCCCTTCACATCTTTGCAACCGCGTGCCCATTTGCCACGTTTGGGGCAGTCCGCTCCGGTGGGCAAAGTGGTATTATGGCCGCCATTTTATGCGTGATATGAATTCAGGAACTGGGATGAAAGAGCTGAAGAACGATCGATACCTGCGCGCTTTGCTGCGTCAGGATGTAGACATGACGCCGGTATGGATGATGCGCCAGGCAGGGCGCTATCTGCCGGAATACAAGGCGACCCGCGCCCAGGCGGGGGATTTCATGTCCCTGTGCCGCAATGCCGAGCTGGCCTGTGAAGTCACCCTGCAGCCGCTGCGCCGCTACCCGCTCGATGCCGCCATCCTCTTCTCCGACATCCTGACCGTGCCCGATGCCATGGGGCTGGGTCTCTACTTCGAGCAGGGTGAAGGCCCGCGCTTCGAGCGCCCGATCACCTCCATGGCCGACGTGCAGGCGCTGCCCATTCCGGATCCGGAAGATGAGCTGGGCTACGTGATGAACGCGGTGCGCACCATCCGCCGCGAGCTGAAGGGCGAAGTGCCGCTCATCGGCTTCTCCGGCAGCCCCTGGACCCTGGCTACCTACATGGTGGAGGGGGGCAGCTCCAAGGCGTTCACCAAGATCAAGCAGATGATGTACGCAGAGCCGCAAACCCTGCACCTGCTGCTCGACAAGCTGGCCGACAGCGTGATTGCCTATCTCAACGCCCAGATCAAGGCGGGTGCCCAGGCGGTCATGGTGTTCGACACCTGGGGCGGCGTGCTCACCCCGCGCGATTACCGCGATTTCTCCCTGCAGTACATGCACAAGATTGTCGATGGCCTGATCCGCGAGCACGACGGTCGCCGTGTGCCGGTCACCCTGTTCACCAAGAACGGCGGTCAGTGGCTGGAGCAGATCGCCGCCACCGGTTGCGATGCGCTGGGTCTGGACTGGACCACCGACATCGCCGATGCCAAGCGCCGGGTCGGTGACAAGGTGGCGCTGCAGGGCAACATGGATCCCTCCATGCTCTACGCCACTCCGGCTCGCATCCGTGAAGAGGTTGCCTCCATTCTGGCCGGTTTCGGTCACGGCAATGGCCACGTCTTCAACCTCGGCCACGGCATCCATCAGGATGTGAACCCGGAACATGCCGGTGTGTTCGTCAACGCGGTACACGAGCTCTCCGCCCAGTACCACGGTCGCTAAGGCCGGGGCGAGAGAAGGAGAGTGTGTTTGATATCCGGGGCCGCAAGGCCCCGTTTTACATTAAAAAATGGCGCCGCGATGACGAGAGCGTGGCGGCCGTGCAGGAGGCAAGATGAGCAGCAAGTCACTGGATTGGGGTATCGATCTTGGTGGTACCAAGTGTGAATGTGTGGTGCTGGATGGCGACGAGGTGCTGCTGCGCCATCG
The DNA here is from genome assembly GCF_963878965.1 of Aeromonas sp. HMWF015. Lineage (NCBI taxonomy): Bacteria > Pseudomonadati > Pseudomonadota > Gammaproteobacteria > Aeromonadales > Aeromonadaceae > Aeromonas > Aeromonas sp. HMWF015. Next base: position 22,722 of record NZ_CAWNZT010000196.1, read on the forward strand.
CATCCCCACCGAGCGGGCGGGCGGTTATGACCATATGATCGGCCAGATCGCCAAGCTGGTAGCGCAGTGCGCCGAGAAGATTGGCCAGCGCCCTGCCGTCATCGGCATGGGCACGCCGGGGGCGCGGGATCCGCAGACCGGCCTGATGAAGAACTGCAATACCACCGAGCTCAACGGCAAGCCGTTCAAGGAGGATCTGGAGCGCAAGCTGGGCGTGCCGGTGCTGATCGCCAACGACGCCAACTGCTTCGCGCTGGCAGAAACCCATCTCGGTGCAGTGCGCCAGCACCATCCCGATGCAAAAGTGGTGTTCGGCATCATCATGGGTACCGGGGTCGGCTCCGGCATCGTTATCAACGGCCGCATTCTCAACGGTCATCACGGCATCGCCGGCGAGTGGGGCCACAACGTGCTCTCCCCCGATGGTCCCGAGTGCTACTGCGGCAAGCGTGGCTGCGTCGAGACCCTGATCAGCGGCCCGGCGCTGGAGGCCTGGTACGAAGCCAAGGCCAAGCGCCGCCTCTCGCTCGCCCAAATCGCGGCCGCCACGGCTCACGATCATGTGGCCAAGCTCACCATCGACCGGCTGCATCTGCTGTTTGGTCAGGCGCTGGCCAACGTAGTCAACATTCTCGACCCGGATGTTATTGTCATCGGCGGCGGGGTCGGCAACGTGCAGAGCCTCTACAGCGTGGGACGGCAGACAATTTTGCCCTTCCTCTTTAATCCCCGCTTCGCAACCCCCATTATTGCTCCTGCCCTTGGCGACAGTGCCGGGGTATTCGGGGCCGCACTGCTGGCCCGCGGTGAATTCAAGGAGGCCCTGCTGTCGTAGCCGGGGCTCCCGGGCGGCCGGTGTGCCGCCCTGTTGTAGGTTCAAGGAAACGGATTCTCGATGATCAAGATTGCCATCAATGGTTACGGGCGGATCGGTCGCAACGTGTTGCGAGCCCTTTATGAAAGCGGGCGCGACAAGACCATCAAGATCGTCGCCATCAACGAGCTGGCGGCCCCCGAGGCCATGGTGCACCTGACCCGTTACGATACCAGTCACGGTCGCTTCCACCATCCGGTGCAACTGGCGGGAAACAGCATGCTGGTGGGGGAGGATCTCATCTCCCTGTTTGCCGAGCGGGATCCGTCAAAGCTGCCGTGGCGGGCGCTGGGAGTCGATGTGGTGCTGGATTGCACCGGGGTGTTTGGCTCGCGGGCCGATGCCGAGCTGCATCTGACTGCGGGGGCGGGCAAGGTGCTCTTCTCCCACCCGGCGGATGCCGATGTGGATGCCACCGTCGTCTACGGGGTCAACCATCATACCCTCACCGGAGCGGAGCGGATCGTCTCCAACGCCTCCTGTACCACCAACTGCGTGGTGCCGGTGATTGAAACATTGCATCGAGAATTCGAGATAAATTGTGGTACTATTACGACAATTCATTCGGCCATGCATGATCAGCAAGTCATCGATGCCTACCACAGTGACTTGCGCCGAACCCGCGCTGCCAGTCAGTCCATCATTCCGGTGGACACCAAGCTGGCAAAGGGGCTGGAGCGTATCCTGCCCCACTTCGCCGGCAAGTTCGAGGCGATCGCGGTGCGGGTGCCGACCATCAATGTAACAGCGATGGATCTCAGTATTACTGTTCGTAAAAAAGTGACAGTTACTGACGTAAATCAAGCCCTGCAACGGGCATCCAGAGGTACATTACACGGTATTCTGGATTACACGGAAGAACCTCTGGTCTCCGTAGACTTCAATCATGATGCACACTCCTGCATCATTGATGGTACCCAGACCCGGGTGAGCGATGCCAACCTCGTCAAGATGTTGATGTGGTGCGATAACGAATGGGGCTTCGCAAACCGGATGCTGGATACCACCCGGGCCATGATGGCCGCAGGCTGAGCCTGCCCCGGGCGAAAGGTTACTGTTTTTAACATTACCTGGAAAATATAGAGGACTGAATATGTCTGTTATCAAGATGACTGACCTGGATCTGGCGGGTAAACGCGTTCTGATCCGTGCTGACCTGAACGTACCGGTAAAAGACGGCAAGGTCACCTCCGATGCACGTATCGTTGCGACTCTGCCGACCATCAAGCTGGCTCTGGAAAAAGGTGCCAAGCTGATGATCACCTCCCACCTGGGTCGTCCGACCGAGGGTGAATACAACGAAGAATTCTCCCTGGCTCCGGTTGTCAACTATTTGAAAGACGCTCTGTCCTGCCCGGTTCGCCTGGCCAAGGATTACCTGGATGGCGTAGAAGTCGCTGCCGGTGAGCTGGTTGTGCTGGAAAACTGCCGCTTCAACAAAGGCGAGAAGAAGAACACCGAAGAGCTGGCCAAAAAATACGCCGCCCTGTGTGACGTCTTTGTAATGGATGCGTTCGGTACTGCTCACCGCGCCGAAGGTTCCACCTACGGTGTGGCTCAGTTCGCACCGGTCGCCTGTGCCGGCCCGCTGCTGGCGGGTGAACTGGAAGCACTGGGCAAAGCCATGCTGAAGCCCGAGCGCCCGATGGTTGCCATCGTTGGCGGCTCCAAGGTCTCCACCAAGCTGACCGTTCTGGAATCCCTCTCCAAAATCGCTGACCAGCTGGTTGTCGGTGGTGGCATCGCCAACACCTTCATCGCTGCTGCCGGTCACAACGTCGGCAAGTCCCTGTGCGAGCACGACCTGATCGACACCGCCAAGAAACTGGCTGCCGAGACCAACATTCCTGTGACCACCGACGTGGTTGTAGGTGCCGAGTTCTCCGAGTCCACTCCGGCTACCATCAAGTCCGTCTCTGACGTAACCGACGGCGACATGATCTTCGACATCGGTCCGGATTCTGCCAAGGCCCTGGCTGACATCATCATGAACGCCAAGACCATCCTGTGGAACGGCCCGGTTGGTGTGTTCGAGTTCGACCAGTTCGCTGAAGGCACCAAGGTTATCGCTGAAGCCATCGCTGCTTCTCCGGCCTTCTCCATCGCTGGCGGTGGTGACACCCTGGCTGCCATCGACAAGTTCGGCATCGCTGACAAAGTCTCCTACATCTCCACTGGCGGCGGCGCCTTCCTGGAGTTCGTAGAAGGCAAGGTACTGCCGGCTGTTGCGATTCTGGAACAGCGCGCCAAAGCCTAATTGACCCGGAACGGGGGGCAAAAGCCTCCCGTTTCGTTTATCATGTGCCCGCTGTGCCGGTTCATGATGAACCCCCCATTTTTTATTAACGGCATACGAGACAGGACGATTAAACATGTCTAAGAAAATTTTCGACTTCGTAAAACCCGGCGTGATCACTGGTGATGACGTTCAGAAAGTGTTCGCCATCGCTAAAGAGAACGGCTTTGCTCTGCCGGCCGTAAACTGCGTTGGTACCGACTCCGTTAACGCCGTACTGGAAGCTGCCGCCAAGGTTAAAGCGCCGGTTATCGTTCAGTTCTCCAACGGTGGTGCCGTGTTCACCGCCGGTAAGGGTCTGAAGCTGGAAGGTCAGAAAGCTGCCATCCTGGGTGCCATCTCTGGTGCCA
>NZ_CAWNZT010000196.1:26251-26981 GCF_963878965.1 Aeromonas sp. HMWF015
TGCTGGAAGCGGGCGAGAAGCACTTTGCTGAAACCGGCAAGCCGCTGTTCTCCTCCCACATGCTGGATCTGTCTGAAGAGTCTCTGGAAGAGAACATCGACATCTGCTGCGAGTACCTGACCCGCATGGCCAAGATGAACATGACTCTGGAGCTGGAACTGGGTTGCACCGGTGGCGAAGAAGACGGCGTCGACAACAGCCACATGGATCAGTCCGCTCTGTACACCCAGCCGGAAGATGTTGCTTACGCTTACGAGCGTCTGTCCAAGATCAGCCCGCGTTTCACCATCGCTGCCTCCTTCGGCAACGTACACGGTGTATACAAGCCGGGTAACGTCAAACTGACCCCGTCCATCCTGGACGCTTCCCAGAAGTACGTTTCCGAGAAGTTTGGCATCCCTGCCAAGTCTCTGGACTTCGTATTCCACGGTGGTTCTGGTTCCACTCTGGAAGAGATCCGCGAGTCCATCTCCTACGGCGTAGTGAAGATGAACATCGACACCGACACCCAGTGGGCAACCTGGGAAGGTCTGCTGAACTTCTACAAGAAGAACGAAGCTTACCTGCAAGGCCAGCTGGGCAACCCGGAAGGCGCCGACAAGCCGAACAAGAAGTACTACGATCCGCGCGTATGGCTGCGTGAAGGTCAGACTTCCATGATCGCTCGTCTGGAGAAAGCATTCTCCGACCTGAACGCCATCGACGTACTGTAATTCGTTACAGCACCTTG
>NZ_CAWNZT010000196.1:26991-27968 GCF_963878965.1 Aeromonas sp. HMWF015
TGGTGAGTGGAGGAGGAACTGGGTATTATCGAAACAACTTTGCTTATTTTATTAAACAATTTGCAACCAAGGCAGGATGCTGAGTATGCAGGCAGGAAAGCACAACGGATATCAGGAGCACGTCGCCTCCTACTACGCGGCCACCCGCAACGATCCACAGCAGTGGCCGGAAATCGAGGCCGAGCTGAAAGCGGATGTCTGCATTATCGGCGGCGGTTTTACCGGTCTCAATACCGCTATCAATCTGGCTGATGCCGGCTACAAGGTCGCCTTGCTGGAGGCCAACCGTATCGGCTGGGGCGCCTCCGGGCGCAACGGCGGTCAGCTTATTCGCGGTATCGGCCACGATACCAGCCAGTTTGCCCGCTGGATTGGTGAGGATGGAGTGCGCGAGCTCGACCTGATGGGGCTGGAGGCGGTGCAGCTGGTGCGCGAGCGGGTCGAGCGTTTCAACATCGAGTGCGATCTCACCTGGGGTTACTGCGATCTGGCCACCCGTCAACGCCATCTGGCAGGTTTCGAGGAGGATCTCGACCATCTGGCGAGCCTCGGCTATGAGCACGAACTCAAGCTGGTACCGCGGGAAGATATCCATAGCGTGGTGGGATCGGATCGCTATATCGGCGGCCTCATCGACATGGGCTCCGGCCACCTGCATCCTCTCAATCTTGCGCTCGGCGAGGCGCGAGCCGCTGCCAGCCTCGGGGTCTCCCTGTTTGAACACTCCAGAGTGACCCATATCGAGTACGGCAAGCAGGTGGAGGTGACCACCGCCCACGGCCGGGTCACTGCCGATTATCTGGTGATCGGCTGCAACGCCTATCTCAACGACCTCAATCCGGAGCTGGGAGGGCGGGTGCTGCCCGCGGGCTCCTACATTCTCGCTACCGAGGTGCTGGATCGCCGCTTGCGCCAGCGCTTGCTGCCGCAAAACATGGCGGTGTGCGATCAGAACGTGGCGCTCGACTACTACCGCC
>NZ_CAWNZT010000196.1:27978-30079 GCF_963878965.1 Aeromonas sp. HMWF015
CTCGGGAAGGGATCCCCGCGATATCAAGGCCTTCATGCTGCCCAAGATGCTGCGGGTCTTCCCCGAGCTGGCTGGTACCGCCATCGAGTTCCAGTGGGGCGGGATGATCGGGATCGGCGCCAACCGGCTGCCGCAGATTGGCCGTCTCAAGGAGCATCCCAATGTGCTCTATGCCCAGGCCTACTCGGGGCACGGTCTCAACGCCACCCATATGGCGGGCAAGCTGGTAGCCGAGGCGATCCGCGGCGAGAGCCGGGGTTTCGATCTCTTCGCCAGCGTGCCTCACATCACCTTCCCCGGTGGCCCGGCGCTGCGCTCTCCGCTGCTGGCACTGGGGATGCTGTGGCACCGGATGAAGGATATCTTCTGACTCCGATTGTCAGCCTGCGCAGTGCTGGCTGAACGCCAGCCTCCTTGCCAGCCCTTGTTTATAGCGGGTGAGCACTATCGTTCCGCCCGATAGACCAAAAGATGCATTCGCGCCAATCTCGTCCGATTGGCGCTATCTTTTAGGTGTGAGAGCGGTTATCTGCCAAGGAGCAAGAGTTTGTCAGATTGCCGGAATATTTGCCGAAAAAGGGCCAGAGGGCGGGGAGAGGAGGGCCAAGATGGAGATAAACGTGGTCGCGTCAGGCGGGCTCAGCCAGCTGTCGCAACGGCAGGGTTCTCCCGCTGTGCAGGCACAGGAGAGGCTTGCAACTTCACCATCAACGGGCAGTGACAGCCTGGTGCGCGACCTTGGCGCTGTGCTGGATGAGCTGGGGCTGTCACCGCAAGGGGAGAGCAGCGGCGGTGGCACTGTTTCAATCAGGGATTCGCTGGAAGCGTTTATCAACACCATGATGGGCTCCCTGCAACAGCAGCAGGAGCAACAGTTGGCATTGCAGCAACAACAGCGGCAAGAGCAGGAACAGCGCAGACTAGCCATCGCCGACAGCAGCGAAAACCCGCTCAAGCGGGATCTGGAGCGCCTGCTCGAGACGCTGGATCAGCAGGGCGGACAGGAAAAAGAGAGCGAGCAAGGAGCCGAGCGTGAAGCGGTCAACCCCTTGCAGAGCCAGCTGACCAAGCTGCTGGAGAGCAGTGGTGCGGCAGAGAGCGGGGTCACACTCACGGAGGTGCTGTCAGGGTTGGCCAGCAAGCTGCCGGGTGAACCCGCAGACCAAAAAGGGTATCGGGTCGACACCCAGGTCTGAGCTGGTCAACCACGGCAGAGCTGCCGTTGCTGAGTTTGCAGAGAGTAAGGGGCGGGCAGCCATTTATTGCGCCGGTTCAGCCAGCCGCCAGCCCTGTTCGTCCTTCATCATCCACACCTCTGCCTCTTGCGGCAGCACCTGGCCCGCCTCGAACTCGCCATATTTTCGCTCGAGCTCCATCAGACCCATCTCCTGCTGGAAGGGGCCAACCCGGTCGTAGACCAGATCCTCGTCGTGCAACACCTGCAACTGATCGAGCCCCTGCTTGAAGTGGAGCTGGTAACTCACCTTGACCAGATAGACCCCCTCCATCCGCTCCTCCTTGCCGAGGATGGTGAAGTCGCTGATTTCGAACAGGTTGGCGTCTGTCTCGGCCAGCAGCTTGGCGGTGACCTGCTGGCGGATATCCTCTTCACCGGGCCCTGCACTGCAGCCATAAAGCCAGAGGGCTAGCAGGGGGATGAACCACTTTTTCATCAAAACTCCGGACGGGCGAGACAATCGAAGGGCAAATTCTGCCATGCTGCCGGTCATATACAAGGGATTGCCAGAAAAATCAGTGCGTAACGTATGAGGCGGCCCCTGCCTGTCGACAGGGGCGCCGCTGGTCAGCGTAGCTGATCAAGCTTGCCCAGAAACTCGGCAGGCCCCATAAAGCCGGTGACCCGCTGGCCTGTCAGCTCCTTGCCCTCGCGGTCGAAGAAGATCAGGGTCGGCAGCCCCAGCACATTGAGACTGTTGAGGAGCTCGATATCGGCATCGTCGTTGGCGGTAACATCCGCCTGCAGCAGCACCATCTGGCCGAAGCGCTCCCTCACCGTGGGATCGCTGAAGGTCTTGTGCTCGAACTCCTTGCAGGCGACGCACCAGTCGGCGTAGAGGTCGAGCAGCACCGGCTTGCCGCG
>NZ_CAWNZT010000196.1:30153-30837 GCF_963878965.1 Aeromonas sp. HMWF015
CGCCGTTTGACTGGCATCCGCCGTGGCAGCAGCAGGACCGGCCGGTTGCAGCAGATCCTTGCCCACCACCACGGCGCTGATCATCGCCAGCAACAGCACGAAGCCGCGCACGCTTTTGGCCACCGAGTGGGGCTGGTGCTGGTTGTGGTGATAGAGGTAGCCGCACAGCAGCAGCCCCCAGCCAAGCCAGGCGAGAGTAGCAATCTGGTCGCTCCAGAGCCGTGACAGCAGCAGGATCGGCACCGCCAGCAGGGCAAAACCAAACAGCTGCTTGATCACATCCATCCAGGCGCCCGCTTTGGGCAGCAGCTTGCCACCCGAGGTGCCGAGCAGCAGCAACGGCAGCCCCATCCCCAGTGACAGCGCATAGAGCGCCGCCCCGCCGAGCCAGAGATCGCCGCTCTGGGCCACGTAGATCAGCGCCCCCGAGAGCGGTGCTGTGGTGCAGGGGGAGCAGACCAGCCCGGAGATCATTCCCATGACGGCGACCCCGACTACCGAGCCGCCCTGCTGGCGGTTGGAGAGGCCGGAGAGCCGGGTTTGCAAACTGCTCGGCAGTTGCAGGGTGTAGAGTCCGAACATGGAGAGGGCCAGCAGCACGAACATCACCGAGAGGCCGATCAGCACATAGGGGTGTTGCAGCGCAGCCTGGAATTTCAGACCTGCCGAGGCGACTACCAGCCC
>NZ_CAWNZT010000196.1:30847-32350 GCF_963878965.1 Aeromonas sp. HMWF015
GGCGCGGCCGGTAGAGAGGCGATGACCGGCACCGGCGATGATGCCGGTCAGAATGGGATACATGGGGAAGACGCAGGGGGTGAAGGCGAGCCCCAGCCCCAGCGCGAAGAAGGCGACGATGCTGAGCCAGAACCCCTGATGGCCGAGGGCGGCGGCGAGCTGATCCTGCTGGCTAACCGGTGCGACGCTTTGTGCCGTTTCAGCAGTGGACGCTGTGGTTGCCGTGACCAGCGGGGCCACATCGATCAGCTTGTCGGTCGGTGGATAGCAGAGGCCGTCGGTACAGCCCTGATAGCGCACCCGCAGGGTGGCGCCGTCGCCCACTTCTTTGAGCGGTACCGCGATGCTCACCTGCTGGTAGTAGACCCGGGTCTTGCCGAAGAAGTCATCCTCGTGCTCGGTGCCTTCCGGCAGGGTCGGCTCGCTGAAGGTGAGGTTGTTCCCCTTGAAGCGCAGACTGTGACGATAGAGGTAGTAGTCGTCGGCGATATGAAGGGTCAGCAGCAGCTGATCGCCACGCTGTTCGTTCTCGATCTGAAAGGCCTCATCGACCTGTAAAAATTTGGGTTTGGCGTTGGCCTCAATGCCTAGCGAGCTGAGCAGATCGGCTCCGCTGGCGTGGGCTGGGGAGCTGCCCACTGTTGCCATCAGCAGGGCACAGAGCAGCAGCAGGGGAGAGAGCAAGCGGGTGAACGTCATGAGGTCTCCCCATTGAGCCAGTCGAGATAGGCAGGTAGTCCGGCACTCACCGGCAGGGCCAGCAGCTCGGGCACCTCATAGGGGTGATTGGCTTGAATACATGCCTGCAGCTCGGCAAAGCGCGATTGGCGGGATTTGATGATGAGCTGGATCTCGGTGGCGCGCTCCACCTTGCCTTGCCAACGATAGACGGAGGTGACGCCCGGCAGTTGATTGATGCAGGCGGCCAACCGCTGGTTCAGCAGTTGTTCGCAGAGAAGGTCGGCACTGGTTTGATCTGGGCAGGTGCAGAGCACCACAATGGCGTCGGTCATAAAGCGGATCTTCACCTCGTTGGGGTAAACCGGGCAGGCGCCCTTGCCGTGTCATCCCCATTTGCGGATGAAGGTGAAAAAAGCGCCTGAAAATCAGCGGCTACTATACCCCAGAGCCGCTTCAAATAGCATCTGTAGCCATTTGTGAGCCAGCGCCAAAAATTTGTGGGGGGCATGAGATAGACGCTGTCATGGGGACAGGGCAGAATGAGCGGGCTTGTTCCCAATTGACGTAAGGAAATGTATGACCCAACAGAATGAGCAGCAGAGAAACCGCATGTTGAGCCTGCTGCGCGAAGGTGAGCGCCGCATGTTGGTTCAATTGGCCGGGCTGCTGCGCACGACCGCCGATGAAATCAATGCCGAGCTGGAGAAAGAGGAGCTGATGGCCACCCTGGAGCAGCCCATTACAGTGGAGTATCTCAACGGCGTGGTGCAGCACCATCTGTTCGAGCGCAAACACAAGGGAGATATGGCGGTTGCCCAGCAG
>NZ_CAWNZT010000196.1:32360-45967 GCF_963878965.1 Aeromonas sp. HMWF015
CAGAGCGAGCTGGAAGCGCTGCAGGCTGCCCAGGCCCAGCCTGAAGAGGCTGCCGCCGCCGACGAGAGCGGCGAAGAGCTCAAGGCCCAGGCTTGAGCGACGGGCAGGTCTGAATCCTTACCTCTGAATCAGCCGGCCTGCCAGCGCTGATCCCTCTTGCGGCCCCATCATGTCTGCCATGGTGGGGCCGTGTCGTTTCTTCTGCTGCCTTCCCTTGTTGACCTTCACTTCTCGGTTTCAATCCAACTGATTCGTGCCTTAGCGCGCCTCTTGTGGCATGCCGTGCGGCACTTCGCGGGGGATGGGGAACACCTTGTCATAGCCCCAGTTGTAGACGAAGGCATAGATCAGGTAGAAGACGACGAAGCCCAGGTCCAGCACCAGCGCCTCCAGCATGCTGACGCTCAGCCACCAGGACATGACCGGCAGCGCGACGATCAGCAGACCACCCTCAAAGCCGAAGGTATGCAGCACCCGTTGCCACAGGGTCTTGTGGGTATGGCCCTGATATTTGAGCAGCAGCTTGTCGACCCCGATGTTGTAGATGTAGTTCCAGACTGTGGCCAGCACCGAGAAGAACAGTGCCAGCGGGCCCATATGGTTGAGCCCTACCCCGGTAACCCAGCTGGCCAGCGGGGCGGCAATCAGCAGGCCAATGAATTCAAAGCCAATGGCATGGCGCAGGCGATCGTTACGGGTACGCATAAGTCACTCTCTCAATCAGGTTCATTCACGGATTGCTGGTTAATCTATAGATCTTTGGCGATAGATTCATGTTGGTATCCATCGCTAAAATAGATGGATGAGAGAGCTTGCCGGAGGGCCATAAGATGACACCATCACTGGAACAACTGAGGATCTTGCTGGCGGCCGCCGAAACCGGCTCGTTTTCCGCTGCCGCCCGCAAGCTGGGCAAGGCGCAGTCGGTGGTGAGCAGCGCTATCGCCAATCTGGAGATCGATCTGGCGCTCACCCTGTTTGACCGCAGCGGCCGCTATCCGCAGCTGACGGAGGCGGGGGCCCGCATGGTGCAGGAGGCGGGGATCCTGCTGGCGCAGAGTGAACGATTGCAATCCATTGCCGGGGAGCTGGCGGCCGGGGTGGAGACGCGGCTCACTCTGGCCATCGATGATGACTCCCACCTACCCTGGCTCGGCACCCTGCTGGAGGAGTTCGCCACTCGCTACCCGACCGTGGAGCTGGAGCTGCTCTTCCCGCTGATGGAAGATGTGACCGAGATGCTGGTGACCGGCCGGGCCCAGCTCGGCATCAGTTATCAGAAGGTGCATCCCCAGCGGGAGATTGTCGCCCATTCGCTGGGGGAGGTGACCATGCCGCTGGTGGTGTCACCGGATCATCCGCTGGCCCGCAAGCAGCCGCTGCGGGAGGTCGATCTGCAGGGGGCACGTCAGCTGATGGTGACCGGCCGACGTGAAGGGAGCGAGCGCCAGCGTTTTCGCATCTCGGCTCAGGTGTGGTGGGTCGAGGGGGATCTCGGGGTGCTGGAGCTGGTCAAGCGGGGCCTTGGCTGGTCCGCCATCCCGGAATTTCTGCTGCATCAGCCGTTGGCTCGCGGCGAAGTGGTGGTGCTGGAGCCGGACTTTATCGCCAGCCACGCGTTGGCGCTGGAGTTGCAGTGGCATCGCGCCCGCCCGCTGGGGCAGGCGGGGCGCTGGCTGAAGGAGGCACTGCTGGCGCGGGTGCCTCGCTAGCCGACCTTACTCGGTCAGGGCGTAAGGCAGGGGTTGCAGGGTGAGGCGGGAGCCTGCGTCCTGCTTGAGGCGGAATTGGGCGTCAGCCTCGGTATCTTTCGGCAGTACGGCGGTGAGCCACACCTGCCCGGCCTGTTGCCAGGCGTTGAGCACCATACCGCTGCGGCGCCAATTGTCACCCAGTTGCAGCTCCAGGGTATCGCCGCTGGCGACCGGCTCGCCGGTGGTGCCCGCCAGCAGGAACAGGGCGCGATTATTGGCGCCGCGATACTTGGCGCGGGCCACCGTCTCCTGCCCCATGTAGCAACCCTTGTTGAAGCTGATACCGTCCAGCGCCTGCAGGTTGAGCATCTGCGGGATGAACTCCCCCTGATGCACCGCCTCCATGTGCGGCAGACCCGCCTTGATCTCGAGCCCCCACCAGAGTGACTCGTCACCTTGCGGCAGGGCGTCGGCTTGCTGATTGCTTACCAGCAGCCAGCGATCCTGTTCGATCTTCACCGCCATGCCGCCGTCGATAAGACCGCTCTGCAGAAGGCCAAACTGCTCGGTGATCCAGCCATCGCTGCCCGTACCGGCGATCCCGGTGGCGTGGCGTTCGTCTGCGGCGATCTCGACCTTGGAGAAGACTGCAAATTTCTTCAGCTCCGGCAACTGACGCTCCAGTACAGAGGGGCTGGTCAGCAGCAGCAGACTGTCGTCGAGGCAGAGCAGGCGGAAATTGCTCCACAGCTTGCCCTTGGGATCACAGTGGCCGCCCGGGGTCTGTTGCCCCGGTTGCAGGGCGTTGACATCACAGGTGACCTGACCTTGCAGATATTTGGCGCGATCCTGGCCGCTGATACGGGTGATGGCCAGCTTGGTCAGGGGGAAGCGGGTCGGCTCGGCAGGAAAAACAGGTGGTTGCAGGCTCACGATGGTATTCCAGAGAGAAAGTATGTGAGCTGCATGGTAAAGACGTAACTAATGTTTGTCAGCCGGAAAATCCAGCTGGTACCATCCCCCGGTCTTTGTAAGGAGAGTGCCATGTTGAGCCCAGTTGAAAAATCCCGCCTGAAGTGGGCCTGCCGTCGCGGTATGCTCGAGCTGGATGTGATCTTTATGCCCTTTTTCGAACACGAGTTCGACTCCCTGAGCGAAGCCGATCAGCAGACCTTTATCCGCCTGCTGACGAGCGACGATCCGGATCTGTTCAAATGGTGCATGGGTCATGGTGTCCCTGCCGATCCCGCATTTGCCGCCATGATCCCGATGATCCTGGAGCGCAATCAGGCGCGCCACGACCTCCAGGGGTAATACCGTGGAGCGGGTGATCATGATGGTTCACCCCTCCCGCCATCAGCAATATTTGCTGGTGGCCCTCTTTCTGTTGCTGCTCTGGCCGGTGGCTGGCCTGATTGCCGGTTGGCAGTGGGCGCTGTTGCTGCCCGTCTGGCTGGTGGCGCTCTGGCTGAGCTGGCGTGTGCTCGCCGCGCCCCCGTTCGAGCTTGTCTGGGATGGTCAGTGGTTGCAGTGGCAAGGTCGCCGCTATCAGCTCGACAAGAAAAGCCGCATTCTGCCCGGCTTGCTCAGGCTAGCGCTTTGTCCCGAGCCGCAAGAGAGTGGAGCTGTGTCGCCACTGCAACTGTGGATCTTCTCCGACGCCCTTCCCCCCGAACATTACCGCCTGCTGGCGCGAGCCATCCACTTTCTGCCGTCCCGGCGCTGACGCCTGCTTTCCGTGATGACCATGCGCTGATTTATCGCGATAAGCTGTTGCCATGTGGCTGGCGACGCTCTTTTTGTGGCTGAAAAGCAGTTGAAAACAAGTGACCCCGCCGGGGCGGGGTCACTGATTGCTGTAACGCTTTGCTGGAAGGGAATTAATCCCGTTCCGGGGTCAGCACGGTCGGTTTGGAGTCCGGCAGCATATCCGGATGATCCAGGTTGTAGTGCAGGCCACGAGACTCCTTGCGCTGCAGGGCGCAGTTGACGATAAGCTCGGCCACCTGCAGCAGGTTGCGCAGCTCCAGCAGGTTGTTGGATACGCGGAAGTTGGCGTAGTACTCCTGCACCTCCTGCTTGAGCAGGTCTATGCGGCGCTTGGCACGGGCCAGGCGTTTGTTGGTACGCACGATTCCCACGTAGTCCCACATCATCAACCGCAGCTCGTGCCAGTTGTGTTGGATCACCACCAGTTCATCGGAATCTTCCACCTTGCTCTCGTCCCACACCGGCAGGCGCGGCGGCTCCACACTCATCGGCAGCTTGGCCAGAATATCGGCCCCCGCCTGATGGGCATAGACCACGCATTCCAGCAGGGAGTTGGAGGCCATGCGGTTGGCGCCGTGCAGACCGGTGTAGGTCACTTCACCGATGGCATAGAGGCCGGGGATATCGGTCTGGCCGTTGTTGTCGATCATCACGCCGCCACAGGTGTAGTGGGCGGCAGGCACGATGGGCATCGGCTCCTTGGTGATGTCGATGCCGACCGCGAGGCAACGCTCATAAATGGTCGGGAAGTGCTTGATGATGAAATCGGCCGGTTTGTGGCTGATATCCAGATACATGCAGTCCGCCCCGAGCCGCTTCATCTCGTGGTCGATGGCGCGGGCTACAATGTCGCGCGGAGCCAGCTCGGCCCGCTCGTCAAACTCCGGCATAAAGCGGCTGCCGTCCGGGCGGCGCAGATAGGCCCCCTCGCCACGCAGCGCTTCGGTCAGCAGGAAGTTGGGGTCGTCCGGGTGGAACAGGCTGGTGGGGTGGAACTGGTTGAACTCCAGGTTCGCCACCCGGCAACCGGCCCTCCATGCCATGGCGATGCCATCGCCAGAGCTCACATCCGGGTTGGAGGTGTACTGGTAGACCTTGGAGGCGCCACCGGTGGCCAGCGCCACGAAACGGGCACGGATCACCTCGACCTGCTCGGCGTTGCGGTTCCAGACGTAGGCCCCCAGCACCTTGTTGCCTGGCAGGTTGAGCTTGCGGGTGGTGATGAGGTCGACCGCGTTGAAGCGCTCCATCAGCTGGATATTGGGGTGAGCGCGCACCTGATCGATCAGGGTGAGCTGCACCGCCTTGCCGGTGGCATCCGCCGCGTGGAAGATGCGGCGATGGCTGTGGCCCCCTTCCCGGGTGAGGTGGTACTGGGACTCGCCGTCGGCGTTCTCCTCCTGATCGAAGGGGACCCCTTGCTGAATGAGCCACTGGATGGACTCGCGGGCGTGGCGAGCGGTGAACTCGACTACTGCCGGGTCACACAACCCGGCGCCCGCGTTGAGCGTGTCGCTCACGTGGGATTCGATGCTGTCGGTTTCGTCGAAAACGGCAGCGATGCCTCCTTGCGCATAGAAAGTGGCCCCTTCACTGATGGGCCCCTTGCTCAGAACCAGGACTTTGGCGTGGTCTGCCAATCGCAACGCGAGGGACAAACCAGCGGCACCGCTGCCAATGATCAGTACATCGCAAAGGTATTCAACACTTGCTTTCATAAGTATCATTGGCCTGGATTAAGAACTGGCACCATGGTAGCCCAAGCGAGGGCGAGGATGCAGCCTGCATCACATTTTTTTCAATTGAAGCGAACTTTCTCTGATTCTCCCTGTCTGAACTTGTGCGCTTAGGAAGGGCCGGAAAAGAAAAACGATAACCTGATGGGGGTTTTACGGCTCTGATGAGCGACCAGAATCTACTGGACGAACAGCTGGTTGAACGGGTCCAGCGCGGCGATAAAGCAGCTTTCAACCTGTTGGTAAAAAAATACCAGCATAAGGTGGTCAACCTGGTTGCCAGGTATGTCAACAATCCCGGTGATGTGCCCGATGTGGCGCAAGAGGCCTTTATAAAAGCCTACCGTGCATTGCCGACATTCCGTGGCGAAAGTGCTTTTTACACCTGGTTGTACCGAATTGCCGTGAACACGGCGAAGAATTATCTCACCTCCCAGGGGCGCAGGCCGCCCAGCAGTGATGTGGAGGCTGACGAAGCGGAGTCTTATGGTGGTGGTGAAGCCTTGCAAGAGGTCTCAACCCCTGAAAACCTGGCGCTGACTGACGAGATCAAACGCACTGTGTTTTCAGCCATAGAGGCATTGCCGGAAGACCTGAGGACAGCTATCACCCTTCGCGAACTGGAAGGGCTGAGCTACGAAGAGATTGCCGAAATCATGGATTGCCCAGTGGGTACGGTCAGATCCCGTATCTTCCGGGCGAGGGAAGCAATCGATAAAAAGCTGCAACCTCTGATCGAGAATTAACTGGGGAAAGACGGGTTAACTTATGGCAAATAAAGAGCAAATCTCTGCCCTGATGGATGGTGACCTGAGTGACGCAGAGGTACTGAACGAGCTGGAGATGGACTCCGACTTGCAAGATACCTGGGGTCGTTACCACCTGATCGGCGATGCCATGCGGGGTGACCTGCCGGTCAATCTGCAACTGGATCTCAGTGACAGCATCATGGCTGCGCTGGAGGATGAGCCCACCATACTGGCACCCAAGCCGGTCGAGACGGCTCCCGTGCTGCAACCTGCCGTTGCACCGGTCAAGACAGATTCTAATGTGGTTCCGTTGTTCCGCCGTGTCGGTCAGCAGCTGGGTCAATATGCCATTGCGGCATCCGTGGCCGCTGCCGTTATCTTCGGGGTGCAGCAGTATCAGGGACAGGATGGCGTTCCGGCCAATCCGGTGCTCAATACCATTCCAATCGGTGGCAGTGCGGCGCCTGTGAGTGTTCATTATCCGCAACAGGATGGTGCCCGTGCCCGTCAGCAGGGGCTGACCGAACAGCAGATGCAGGAGCAGCGGGAGCGGATCAACGCCTTCCTGCGTGACCACCAGTTGCAGCAGCGCCTGTTGCAAGACAGACAGATCCAACAATAACGAATTGTCAGGGATACAAACGTGCGCCAGTCCAGCCGTATTTTGCTGGCCTCTCTCCTGCTGATCAGTGCCAAGGCCTCGGCCGACGATAAGTCGGCCGAGGCCTTGTTGCAGCAGATGCAGAGTGCCGTGCAGCAACAGAATTTCGAGTTGTCCATGGTCAAGGCCCGTCAGGGGCGTCTTGAACCGATCCGGATCAGCCATGCCGTGATCAACGGCAAGGAAGTGGCCCACCTCAGTTACCTCGACGGCAAGGCGATCGAGTATCTCCAGCGCCAGAACGAATACACCTTCTTTGAAAACAGCCACGATCCCTACACCCTGAAGGATGCCCGCTTCCCCGGCATCTGGTCGACCCTGGTGAAGATGCCGCTGGCGCAGGTGCTGGAGAGCTATGATCCAGTGCTGGCCGGTCGCAGCCGGGTCGCCGGTGTGGTGGCACAGGTGGTGAGGCTGGTGCCTAAAGAGGCCGATAAATATGGTTTCGTGCTCTGGATTGACGAGCAGAGCCACTTGCTGCTGCGGATCGACATGGTCGAGCGGGAAGGCAATCTGGTGGAGCAGGTACTCGGTGTCGAGCTGGATCTGCAGAGCAAACCGGCCCCCTGGCTGGTGAAGCTGGCCAACAGCAAGCAGCCTCCGGCGCTGGCGTTGGAGGATGCCTATCCGGCGCCGCAACAGCAGTTGAACTGGCAGATCACCTGGTTGCCCGATGGCTTCAAGGTGCTGTCGCAAGACCGGCACCAGCTGGTGACCACCAGTATGCCGGTGGATTACATGATGCTCTCCGACGGGCTGGTGGATCTCTCGGTCTACGTCTCCCGGGTCGATCCCAAGCAGGCGGTGCGCCAGCAGCTGATCCGCCAGGGGGCGACCTCGCTGGTGAGCTATGTCAACGAGGTGGGGGTCGAGATCACCGTGGTCGGCGAGGTGCCTGCCGAAACCGCCAAGCGCATCGCCGAGTCGGTCCAGCCGCTGGCCCGCAACGAAGCGGTGCAGTAACGGGGGATGTGGGGTTGTCCCCCGCTTGCCGAGCGTGGCGAGTCGTGGTCAGATCCCCTGATTGTGTGAACCCGAGGTGTTGCCGTGAATGAGATGAGTGAAGAGCTGGCGACCGTGGTGGCCATTGAGGGTGACCATGCCTGGGTGGAATGTGAGCGTCGCTCCGCCTGCAGTGGTTGTCAGCAGCAATCCAACTGCGGTACCGGCACCGTGGCCAAGGCGTTTCCCCTGAAAGCTCCCCGCTTGCGGGTCAGGCTGACCGCCGAGGTGCGGGTTGGCCAGCAAGTGAGGCTCGGTATCTCGCAGGAGAGTCTGCTGCGCGGGGCGGCGCTGGTCTATGTGCTGCCGCTTTTCTGCCTGTTGGCCGGCGCCTTGCTGGGGCAGCTCTGGCTGGCACCGCTGCTCTCGGGCGGGGAGGGAATTACCATTCTCTGCTGCCTGCTGGGGGGCGTGCTGGGCTTTTTACTGGTTCGTTACTTTTCCAACCGCCTGGATCAGGGGCGCTACGGCCCGCAGATGCTCGGCGTGGTCGTCCCTGTCCGCATCCTCCCCTGACTGAACAGGCGCTATTTCACTGGCGCTGGCGACTAAAGAATGGCCGTCAGCCGGGTTATCCAGTAAAATCGCGCCTCCATAACTGACCTTAACTAATTTTGAGTGACTCTTGCTCGATGAAACACATTCGTAACTTTTCGATTATTGCGCACATCGACCACGGTAAATCGACCCTGTCGGACCGTCTGATCCAGACTTGCGGTGGCTTGTCCGACCGCGAGATGCAGGCTCAGGTGCTTGACTCCATGGATCTGGAGCGCGAGCGCGGCATTACCATCAAAGCACAGAGTGTGACCCTGAACTACCAGGCACAAGACGGTAACACCTACCAGCTGAACTTTATCGACACCCCAGGCCACGTGGATTTCTCCTACGAGGTCTCCCGCTCTTTGGCGGCCTGTGAAGGGGCGCTGCTGGTGGTGGATGCCGGCCAGGGGGTTGAGGCACAGACTCTGGCAAACTGCTATACCGCCATGGAAATGGATTTGGAAGTGGTGCCGGTGCTGAACAAGATTGACCTGCCGGCCGCAGAACCCGAGCGGGTTGCCGAGGAGATCGAAGACATCGTCGGTATCGACGCGGTCGATGCGGTGCGCTGCTCCGCCAAGACTGGTCTGGGTGTTGATCTGGTGCTGGAAGAGATCGTCGCCAAGATCCCGGCGCCGGAAGGTGACCCGGATGCCCCGCTGCAGGCGCTGATCATCGACTCCTGGTTCGACTCCTATCTGGGCGTTGTCTCTTTGGTGCGGATCAAGAACGGTTCCCTGAAGAAGAACGACAAGATCAAGGTGATGAGCACCGGTCAGGTGTGGGGTGTCGATCGTATCGGTATCTTCACGCCCAAGCAGGTGGATACCCAGGGTCTGGGTTGTGGCGAGGTAGGTTGGGTTGTCTGCGGTATCAAGGACATCCACGGCGCGCCGGTGGGCGATACCCTGACTCAGGCCAAGAATGGTGCCGACAAGGCGCTGGCCGGCTTCAAGAAGGTGAAGCCGCAGGTTTATGCGGGTCTGTTCCCCATCTCCAGCGATGACTACGAGTCGTTCCGTGACGCCCTCGACAAGCTCTCTCTGAACGATGCCTCCCTGTTCTTCGAACCGGAGAGCTCCACTGCGCTGGGCTTCGGCTTCCGTTGCGGCTTCCTCGGCATGCTGCACATGGAGATCATTCAGGAGCGTCTGGAGCGTGAATACGATCTGGATCTGATCACCACGGCGCCGACCGTAGTGTACGAGATCGAGCTGACCGACGGTTCCACCATCCATATCGACAGCCCGGCCCAGATGCCCGCCATCACCAGCATCAAGGAGATGCGCGAGCCGATCGCCGAGTGTCATATCCTGCTGCCGCAGGAGTACATGGGCAACGTCATCACCCTCTGTATCGAGAAGCGTGGCGTGCAGACCAACATGGTCTACCACGGCAAGCAGGTGGCACTGACCTATGAAATCCCGATGGCAGAAGTGGTGCTCGACTTCTTCGACCGTCTGAAGTCCACCAGTCGCGGTTACGCCTCGCTGGATTACGGCTTCAAGCGTTTCGAAACCTCCGACATGGTCCGTCTGGATATCATGATCAACGGTGAGCGCGTCGATGCCCTGGCCATCATCACCCACAAGGACAACGCCCAGTATCGCGGTCGTCAGGTGGTGGAGAAGATGCGCGAGCTGATCCCGCGCCAGATGTTCGATATCGCTATTCAGGCGGCCATCGGCAACCAGATCATCGCTCGCAGCACCGTCAAGGCTCTGCGTAAAGACGTAACCGCCAAGTGCTACGGTGGTGACGTGAGTCGTAAGAAGAAACTGCTGAACAAGCAGAAAGAAGGTAAGAAGCGGATGAAGTCCCTCGGCCGTGTCGACGTGCCGCAGGAAGCCTTCCTCGCGATTCTCCACGTCGGAAAGGATTAATAGATGGCAAGCACGTTTTCCCTGATCCTGGTGGTAGTCTGCGCGATCACCGGTGTTATCTGGTGTCTGGACAAGATGATTTGGTCCAAGCAGCGCGCCGCCAAGATTGCCGTGGCTCGTGCCCATGGCGGTGCCCACCTGGATGAGAAGACCCTGGCCAAGGTCGCCCCCGTGCCGGTCTGGATTGAACAGACCGCCGGGGTCTTCCCGGTCATCACCTTTGTGCTGATCCTGCGTTCGTTCATTTTTGAACCGTTCCAGATCCCGTCAGGTTCCATGATGCCCACCCTGCTGGTGGGCGACTTCATCCTGGTGGAAAAATTTGCCTATGGTCTGCGGGACCCGGTGACCAACACCAAGTTCCTCGAGACCGGCGAGCCCAAACGCGGCGACGTGGTGGTGTTCAAGTATCCCCTTGAACCGCGCGTTGACTACATCAAGCGGGTCGTCGGCATGCCGGGTGATAGGGTCATCTATCGCAACAAGGAGCTGATGATCCGGCCCAAGTGCGAGGAGCAGGAAGGGAAAACGTGCCCGGGCTTCAAGAAGCTCGACGTCAAGTTTGAACAAAGAGGCGAATTTACCCAGATGGGGATCCCCCTTGACCGCTATACCGAGCAGTTGGGTGATGTCTCCCACGAGACCCTGCGCAATCCGCTGATGCCCGACATGGTTGGCCGTTACTATCGCCAGCCCGGCACCTACCCCGACGAATGGGTCGTACCGGAAGGCCAGTATTTCGTGATGGGCGACAACCGCGACAACAGCACCGACAGCCGCTTCTGGGGCTTTGTGCCCGAGCAGAATCTGGTCGGCAAGGCGGTCGCTATCTGGATAAGTTTTGAATTCGAGCGCGAAGAAGGCTCCCTGCTGCCAAGTTGGGTACCGACAGGTGTGCGCTTCAACCGCATTGGCGGAATCAAGTAAATGAATATCAAGATGAACAGACTGCAGTCCCGTCTCGGGCATGTCTTTGCGGATCTGGAACTACTGACCCGGGCGCTGACTCACCGCAGCGCCGGCTCCCGTCACAATGAACGACTGGAATTTCTGGGTGACTCGATTTTGAGTCTGGTGATTGCCGACGATCTCTTCCACCGCTTCCCGCAAGCGGCGGAAGGGGATCTCAGCCGGATGCGCGCCACCCTGGTGCGCGAGAAGACCCTGGCCGAACTGGGCCGGGAGTTTGACCTCGGGGATCACTTGATCCTCGGTCCCGGCGAACTCAAGAGCGGCGGTTTTCGCCGCGAATCCATTCTGGCCGATACGGTCGAGGCGGTGATCGGTGCCGTCTATCTGGATACCAATCTTGAGACGGTGCGGACACTGCTGCTGAGCTGGTACGCCAGCCGCCTGGAAGAGATCAAGCCGGGCATCGAGCAGAAAGATCCCAAGACCCGTCTGCAAGAAATTTTGCAGGGAAGCCGCAAATCCCTGCCGACCTACACTGTGACCAACGTCAAGGGCGAGGCACACAACCAGGAGTTCACCGTCCAGTGTGACGTGGAAGGTCTGGATGGTCCCCTCGTCGGGGTCGGCACCAGCCGTCGCAAGGCCGAACAGGCCGCGGCGCAGCAAGCATTGGAAAAACTGTCATGACAGATACCACCTACTGCGGCTTTGTCGCCATCGTGGGCCGCCCGAATGTGGGCAAGTCCACCCTGCTCAACAAGCTGCTTGGCCAGAAGGTCAGCATTACCTCGAAGAAGCCCCAGACCACCCGTCACCGGATTTTGGGGATCGACACCGAGGATAACTACCAGACCATCTATGTAGATACCCCGGGTCTGCACATTGAAGAGAAACGGGCTATCAACCGTCTGATGAACCGTGCCGCCACCAGTTCGCTGGGTGATGTGGCCATGGTGGTGTTCATGGTCGACGGTACCCACTGGACCAAAGATGACGAGATGGTGCTGGGCAAGCTGCGCAATCTCAAGTGCCCGGTGGTGCTGGCGGTCAACAAGATCGACAACGTTAAAGAGAAAGAAGATCTGCTGCCCCACCTCGAGTGGCTGGGCCAACAGATGAACTTCGCCCATATTCTGCCCATCAGTGCCGAAAAGGGCACCAACGTGGAGAAGATCCGCGAGTGGGCCAAGGATCTGCTGCCGGAAAACGTCCACTTCTTCCCGGAAGATTACGTGACCGACCGCTCCTCCCGCTTTATGGCCTCCGAAATCATCCGCGAGAAGCTGATGCGCTTCACCGGCGAGGAGCTGCCCTACTCGGTGACGGTGGAGATCGAGCGCTTCAAGGTGGAAGAAAACGGCCTCTATCACATCCACGGCCTGATCCTGGTCGAGCGCGATGGTCAGAAGAAGATGGTCATCGGCAACAAGGGTGAGAAGATCAAGACCATCGGCACCGAAGCGCGCCTCGATATGGAACGTCTGTTCCAGAACAAGGTGCACCTCGAGCTGTGGGTCAAGGTCAAGTCGGGCTGGGCTGATGATGAGCGCGCCCTGCGCAGCCTCGGGTATGGCGACGACTGATTGCTGACCCCGGCTTTCGTCATCCACAGTCGGCCCTATCGGGAGACCAGCCAGCTGGTCGAGGTCTTCACCCAGGATAGTGGCCGATTTACTCTGGTGGCTCGCGGTTCTCGCGGGCCACGCTCTCCTCTCAAGGGGCTGTTGCAACCCTTTACCCTGCTCACCATCGCCTGGCGCGGCAAGGGTGATCTCAAGAACCTCACCCAGGTCGAATGCCCGGATCACTCCCTGCGTCTCGGCGGCGATCGCCTCTTCTACGGCCTCTATCTCAACGAGCTGGTCTACTACCTGCTGGAAGCGCACACCCCGTTCCCCGAAGTGTTCGATGCCTATGCCCGTGCCATCATGGCGCTGGCCGACGGCGAGACGCCTGAGCTGCCGCTGCGCCGCTTCGAGTTCCTGCTGTTGCAGGCGCTCGGCTATGCGGTGGATTTCGAATACACGGCGGACGACGAGTCGCCCATCGAGCCGACCCTGCTCTATGGCTTCGAGCGTGAATTGGGCTTTGTTGCTTGCGAGCGGGCGCCGGATCCCCGTACCCTGTTTCTCGGTGCCCACCTGCTCGCCTTTGCCGAGGGACGTTTCGATACCCCTCCCTTGCTGCAGGCGGCCAAACGTTTCAGCCGATTGGCACTGCAACCCTATCTGGGCAAGCGCCAGCTAAAGAGTCGGGAGCTGTTTTTAAAACGCAAAGCCAGCATGCAAGGCTGACACAGATTACAGACATACGGATATTGGCGCGGTGTGATTCGCTGACCGCGCAGTCAACAGATGAAGCCTTTCAAGGAGTTCTCAATGAGTGAAATCTATCTGGGTGTGAACATCGACCATATCGCCACCCTGCGCAACGCCCGTGGCACCCAGTATCCGGATCCGGTACAGGCCGCATTCGTGGCCGAACAGGCCGGTGCCGATGGCATTACCGTGCATCTGCGTGAAGATCGCCGCCACATCACCGACCGCGACGTGGAGATCCTGCGTCAGACTATCCAGACCAGAATGAACCTGGAAATGGCAGTGACCGAAGAGATGATCGGCATCGCCTGCCGCATCAAGCCCCACTTTGTCTGTCTG
>NZ_CAWNZT010000196.1:45977-51050 GCF_963878965.1 Aeromonas sp. HMWF015
CCAGTTGGACAAGGTGACTGATGCCGTTGCCCGCCTCTCCGCGGTGGGGGCGCAGGTATCCCTCTTTATCGACGCCGATCCCATCCAGATAGATGCGGCTGCCGAGAGTGGCGCCCCCTTTATCGAGATCCACACAGGCCGTTACGCCGATGCCACCACCGATGCCGAGCGTAACGCCGAGTTCAAGCGCATCGCCGCCGGTGCCTCCTATGCCGCTGGCAAGGGCTTGAAGGTCAATGCCGGTCACGGCCTGCACTACCACAACGTCAAGGCCATCGCCGCCATCCCCGAGCTCTATGAGCTCAACATCGGCCACGCCATCATCGGCCGCGCCGCCTTCGATGGTCTGGCCAAGGCCGTGAGCGATATGCGCCTGCTGATGCAGGAAGCCCGTCAGGGGATCTGACCCACCAGACAGGCGGCCTGATGAAGTCTGCCAAAAATAACAAGGGACGCCACGGCGTCCTTTGTTATTTCAGGCGTTGTTCAAGTGAGGGCAATGGGTTGGCGGCTATAGAGCTGTAATAACCCAGCACAATCGGCTATAAGCAGTTGATGTCAAAAGAGTTACACTGGTTGACCCTGTGAATTGGACGAGATTGTTATGGATCACCCCCTGTACCACCCCGATATCACCGAACTTGAACCTGTAGCCCGTGCGGCGGGGGCGGCCATCATGGCCATCTACAGCCAGCCCTTCGCGGTGGAGTACAAGAGCGACGAGAGCCCGCTTACCGCGGCCGACAAGGGGGCTCATGAGGTGATCGTTCAGGGGTTGGCACGGCTGACTCCCGACATCCCTGTATTGTCCGAGGAGTCGGGGCCCGAGGTGATGGCGGCGCGCCACGGCTGGTCCCGCTACTGGCTGGTGGACCCCCTCGATGGCACCAAGGAGTTTGTCTCCCGCAACGGCGAGTTCACCGTCAATATCGCGTTGATTGAAGGGGGGGCGCCGCGTTGGGGGCTGGTCTATGCCCCTGTGCTGGACAAGCTCTGGTATGGCGGAAAGGGTCTCGGTGCCTGGCGCATCGCCGATGGCAAGCGCGAGCCTATCCAGACCCGGCCTCATCGTGAAGGCGAGGCGTGGCGAGTGGTGGGCAGTCGCAACCACCTGTCGCAGGCGACCCTCGATTTCTTGGCTCCCTTTGGTGAAATCGAGCTGGTTTCCATGGGCAGTTCGCTGAAGTTCTGCATCATCGCCGAGGGGGGCGCCGAGCTCTATCCACGCCTCGCCCCCACCTGCGAGTGGGATACCGGCGCGGCGCAGGCGGTGCTGGAGGGGGCGGGGGGCAGCGTCACCCAACTCGATGGCTCACCGCTGCGCTATAACAAGCCAGACATCCTTAACCCCTGGTTTGTCGCCAGGGCGTGACCTTGCCAGTACGCTGAGCATCGCCCAATAAAAAGAGGCCGGAGCGGGTTGCATGCCCACTCCGGCCTCTTTGTATTTGACGCAGTTTTAAAAGACCTTCTTGAACGGCTTGATGGTCACTTTGGCATAGACACCGGCGGCCACATAGGGATCGGCATCGGCCCAGGCTTTGGCGTCAGCCAGCGAGGCAAACTCGGCGATGACGGTGCTGCCGCTAAAACCTGCATCTGACGGATCCTCTGCATCGATGGCAGGATTAGGACCGGCGGTCAGCAGGCGACCTTCATCCTGCAGGGCTTGCAGCCGAGCCAGATGGGCAGGGCGAACTTGCTTGCGCAGTGGCAGGCTATCGGGGACATCTTCGGAGTAGATGAGATACCACATGAGACAATCCTTTTCTGATGAGGGTTACTTTTTGGGTTCGTCTTTTTGCTGGGACAACTGCTCGGCAGGGATGTGGCGGTAGAGATAGACGCCGCTCAGCAGGGTAAAGACCAGCGTCATCCCCAGTAGGCCGAACACCTTGAAGTTGACCCACATCTCCTGCGGCAGGTTGAACGCCACATAGAGGTTGAGCAGGCCACAGACGGTAAAGAAGCCGACCCAGCCGAGATTTACTGTGTCCCAGACCTTATCGGGTGCTTGCAGCTCCTTGGCCAGCATCTGTTTGATCAGATTCTTGCCAAAGCCGTAACGGCTGATGAGCAGGCCCAGTGCGAACAGCACGTTGATGACGGTCACTTTCCACTTGATGAAGGTGTCATCGTGGAAGAAGACGGTGAGGCCGCCGAAGAAGCCGACTAGCAGGAAGGTAAAGAGCTGCATCTTCTCGACTTTGCGATAGCGGATCCAGCTATAGGCGAGCTGCAGACCGGTGACCACCACCAGTGCGCCGGTAGCCATGTAGATGTCGTAGAACTTGTAGACCGCGAAGAAAACGATAAGTGGAATAAATTCAATAAATTGCTTCATTGTTGGCGCCTAGTCCTCAAAAATGGCCTGCAAATTTCGCCCAGTCTACCTGTACAGCAGACAACGGCAAATGAATAAGACCGCTCATTTTTACGCCGGTTCCGCGCTGTCGCCAAACAGTTGGCGAGCAATTGTGAGCCCCAGTCGCTGCTGATCGGCCAGCAGGTCGCGGATATGGCGCTCTTCAATCAGGGGATTGAGCAGCACGGCACGCAGCAGGGTGAGCGGTTGGGCACCGTAGCGCACCACGGCCCGCTGGGTACGGGAGACAAAGCTGTGCCCCTCGGCGCGCTGGGCTTTTTGCAGCGCTACGTTGAAGGCGTTGATCTGCTCGTTGGCCGCTTCATCCAGCACCTTGCCCTGCAGATGGGGCGGGATGCAGCGGTAGGAGAGCAGGTTCATCACCGGAGCAGACATCAGCTCGAAGGCGGGGTCGCTTTCGATGAGCTCGGCCATCAGCCGGGCTCGGTCGTAGTTGGCCTCGATCAGGTCGGCATAGCCTTGCTGGCCGAAGAGCTGGAAGGCGGCATCCAGATAGAGGGCGTTGGCCGGGCGGGTGCCCTCCAGGGTAAAGCGACCCTGATCAAACGAGGTGGCACGAATGGCGTAGGGCGCCTCTCGCTTGACCGCCATCATCAGGTCGGGCTGGCGGCAGAGCAGCATGCCGGTACCGAGTGGCACCAGCAGCTGTTTGTGGCCATCCAGAGTGACGGTATCTGCGCGCTCGATCCCGGCCAGCAGGTTTTGATAGCGGGGGGAGAAGAGGGTCGGGCCTCCCCAGGCGGCATCCACGTGGAAGTGGATCTGCTCGCGCTCGGCGATGGCGGCCAGCTCCTGCAGGGGGTCGATGGAGCCAAAGTCGGTACTGCCGGCCACGCCGACCAATGCCAGCACTTTC
The DNA here is from genome assembly GCF_963878965.1 of Aeromonas sp. HMWF015. Taxonomy (NCBI): domain Bacteria; kingdom Pseudomonadati; phylum Pseudomonadota; class Gammaproteobacteria; order Aeromonadales; family Aeromonadaceae; genus Aeromonas; species Aeromonas sp. HMWF015. The sequence goes on from NZ_CAWNZT010000196.1 coordinate 49,220, forward strand.
AATTTCTGTTCCTTGCACTGTAGCAGCGCCCGCTCCAACGCAGCCAGACTGAGCCGGTTCTGCTCGTCGGTCTCGAGGCGCCAGACGCTGCGGGCGCCCAGCCCCAGCAGATCCATCCCCTTGTCGAAGGAGTAGTGCATCAGGCGGGAGCCTAGAATAACGGCGCCGCGATAGCCCTGCTCATAGAGGGCGAACAGGTTGTCGCTACAGGCGCGGTTGCGGGCCAGCCACAGTGCCGTGACGTTGGCGATGGTGCCGCCGCTGGTCATGACGCCGAGGGCGGCATCCTTGGCATGCATCTGCTCGCCGTAGAAGGCATCGTCCCTGCCATAGATGAGGCGGTGCAGCTTGGCCAGCACCTCCCGCTCCAGAAAGCTGAGCAGGCGGGAGGACTCCATCTTCATCGGATTCTGGTTCAGCATCACCAGCAGGCGTGACAGCTCGGCGGTATAGGCCGGCAGTGGCGCCGTCATGTGGCCCATGTAGCGTGGCGAGGTGAGGTGTGAGGCGCCGGGCACCAGAGTAGCCAGCCGCGCCAGATACTCCTCGATAGGTTGGCCGACTGCTGGCATGCGGGATTGATCGAGCTGGTGGGTGAACAGGTCGCGCTGATAGGGGGCCTGACTGTCGTCGGAGTGGTGGAAGCTCTCCAGCAAGGTGTTCATCGCCTCGCCAAAGGCGGGATCCGCTTGTGCAAACAGCTCAGTCAACTTCATCAGGTTCTCCAGACCAGGTCACCGGGGTAGGTGTCTATGCCGCTTGTCTCGGGCATCGGCGGCAGAGCATACACCAAAGGATGGCAGGTGACAGCCACTCCATTTTTAAGCGAACACTTGTACTCCGAAATGGCGCTGGGTAGAGTGAGCCACAGTTATTGTGGAGTCGATGTTATGAGTGGTGTGATGGATTACTCCCCCCGGGAGGAGCTGGCAAACCGGCTTAGTCACGGTGCGGGATTGTTGCTGGGGATTGTCGGGCTGGTGCTGTTGCTCATCAAGGGATGGGGACAGGGTACGCAGGCGCTGGTGAGTTACAGCCTTTATGGCGGCAGTCTGGTGCTGCTCTATCTGGCCTCGACTCTCTATCACAGCATGGCGGAAGGGCGAGCCAGACGCTGGTGCAAGGTGTTTGATCACTGTGCCATCTATCTGCTGATCGCCGGTACTTACACTCCCTTCCTGCTGGTGGCGCTCGATACGCCGCTGGCGAAGGGGTTGATGGTGGTGATCTGGGCCCTGGCGCTGGCTGGCGTGGTGTTCAAGCTGGTGTTTATCAACCGCTTCAGGAAGTTGTCGCTCTTTACCTACCTGATGTTGGGCTGGCTGTCGCTGGTGGTCATCTATCAGCTCTACATCCATCTGGCCGGTGAGGGGCTGCTGCTGCTCGGTCTCGGCGGCCTTATCTACAGCCTCGGGGTCATCTTCTATGTGGCCAAGCAGATCCCCTATAACCACGCCATCTGGCATCTCTTTGTGCTGGGTGGCAGCGTTTGTCACTTTATGGCCATTTACGGCTACGTCGCCTAACGTCTTGCAACTAGCCCTTAATTGGTATTTTTAGCGCGTAAAAGGATAAATTCGTGCGGTATCACACAGTTGACATCAGCGTTTGCTGACAAGCTAGGGCCAGTTCAATTCGCAAAGGATGCACGAAATGAGTGAAATCGCGCTTTCCATCAGCATGTTGTCGCTGGTGGCAGTGCTAGGGCTCTGGCTGGGAAACTGGCGAGTCTATGGCGTTGGGTTAGGGATCGGTGGGGTGCTGTTCGGCGGCATCATCGTGGGTCACTTTGCTGGAGTGTCAAATCTGGCGCTTGATGAGCAAACACTCC
>NZ_CAWNZT010000197.1:0-6198 GCF_963878965.1 Aeromonas sp. HMWF015
GGCCAACAGCGTCGGCATCCAGTCCTGATGGGCCATCATGGCGTTGACCTTGGTGCCTGGCTTGATCACGCCCGGCCAGCGAACCAGTTGCGGAACCCGCATCCCGCCCTCCCATGTGGTGCCTTTTTCGCCATAGAAGGGGGTGGTGCCGCCATCCGGCCAGCTGACGGTCTCGGCGCCGTTGTCAGTGGTGTAGATCACGATGGTGTTGTCGGCGACCCCCAGCTCGTCCAGTTTGTCGAGCAGGATCCCCACCTGATCATCGTGCTCCAGCATGCCATCGGCATAGATGCTGACGCCGGATTTACCCTGATACTTCTCTTGCAGACGGGTCCAGACGTGCATGCGGGTGGCGTTGTGCCAGATGAAGAAGGGCTTCTTGGCCTTGACAGCTTTCTCCATGAACGCCAGCGAAGACTCGAGGAACTCTTCGTCGGCATGCTCCATGCGCTTGCGGGTCATGGGGCCGGTATCTTCAATCTTGCCGTCGGCAGAAGATTTGATGACGCCGCGTGGGCCGAACTTCTTCTTGAACTCAGGATCTTTCGGGTAGTAGTAGGTTTCCGGTTCCTCTTCCGCGTTCAGGTGATAGAGGTTGCCGAAGAACTCGTCGAAGCCGTGCTTGGTCGGTAGGTGCTGGTTCTGATCGCCCAAATGGTTTTTGCCGAACTGAGCCGTCATGTAACCCTGCTCTTTGAGCAGATCACCGATGGTGGGGGCCCAATCCGGAATGCCGTGGGTGGATCCGGGCATGCCGATGGTCAGCAAACCGGTACGGAATGGCTCTTCACCGGTAATGAAGGCGGCGCGGCCGGCGGTGCAGGATTGCTGACCGTAGTGATCGGTAAAGAGGGCCCCTTCATTGGCGATCCTGTCCAGGTTCGGGGTCTGGTAGCCCATCATCCCCTGGTTGTAGGCACTGATGTTCCAGTAGCCGATGTCATCGCCCATGATGGCAAGAATATTGGGCTTGGCGGCTGCTGTGGCACTACCAGCGGTGGCCATTAAGGCAAGGCTCATGGCTATTTTGTTTATTTGAATGGCCATTATTGGCTCCACTCCTAATCTGATGTGAATTGGTACACAAAATGGGCGATGAAAGCAGCGTGCGTTTAACGTGGTGGAAATATCATCCCGTGCAGGCTGTTGGAGGGGATGGAATACCCGGATGGGCACATTCCCCTTTATCGCTGTCGTTATGACCTGCAAAGAGTGATATGACCTGAATAGCCCGAGTTAACCGCAGCTTGGAAATCAGCTTTCAACAGTTTCACTCTATAAATCCCGTTTATCCCTGTCGCCTTATAGCGAATATAACCGCTGGTTATCCGATATTTTCTCTCCAACCCTTCGGTCGCAGGCTATCGGGTGGGCTCGAGCGAGCATGGCAAGCTGTGTCCAGAAGGCGGAGGTGTCTACCGCTATCGATGGCGATAAGGCGAATAAATGGGTGATGGAGTTCACAGTTCGGCTAATCAATCTGGGGGTGGTGGCAGTTATGGGCGTTGTGGTGTGCCTTTATTCAAAATTCTTACTGGCAAACCGAGCACTCTTTAATTCTGATTAAGTCATAATTAAGTAAAGTTGGGGTATTGATTGTTTCGCTTAGATATGAGTTTTTAAAACTGCTCACAATGTCATCGCGAGATTTAAAAAGCCTGCTCGCATATTTTTGAACGTATACATATGACTTGAGTGGGAGTAGCCAAATAAATCCAGCTGTAATCTTTGTCTTTTCAAGGTGCCAGGGTCATAAATACCTATAAAAACAAGGTAAAAGGCTCGGCTATTGACTAAGTTGATAGAAGGCGAGGCATAAAACAGCGCCAGTTTGATACGACAACATCGCATGGGACCCGGATCATGGACAGAGCGCAGGGCATAGCCCCCTTTTCGTTGCAAGTGGATCTAAGGCAGGTGGTGTATGCCCTGTCAGCCTCGCTGGATCTGGTGGGCATTGGCGATGTGGCCCACGGTAAACGGGTCGGGATTATGGCTGCCGAGTGCAGCCGGGAGCTGGGGATGAGTGAGGCCGAACGCTGTCTGCTGTTCGAGTTGGGGGTGCTGCATGATATCGGTGTCTCCTCGACCATCACCCATCACCATCTGGTCAGCGAGTTCGATTGGGAGTCCTCCCAGCGCCACTGCGAGGTGGGATATCAGCTGCTCAAGGATTTCCGTTTGCTGGCCCCGCTGGCCCTGCCTATACGTTATCACCATACCCACTGGCACCTGTTGCGCGAGATGGCCGATGTGGACCCCAATGTAGCCCGTCAGGCCAATCTTATCTTTCTGGTGGATCGCTGCGATGCGTTGGCGGCGCCCTACTATGGCGATGGTTCATTGTTGATGCATACCAACGAGATCCGCGCACGCCTGCAGGATTTCCGTGACGAGTTCTTTGCCCCCGAGCTGGTGGATGCCTTCCTCAAGGCGTCTCGCTCTGAGGCATTCTGGCTGCAGCTGGAAGCTCGCTCCATCAATGATTACATGTTGGAGATGCTGCAGGTGCGGGAGCCTTGCCTGACTTTCAACGGGGAGCTAAAAGCGCTGGCGCAGATCTTCTCTGGCATTGTCGACGCCAAAAGCCCATTCACGATGACGCATTCACTCGGTGTGAGCAGGTTGTCGCGGGCATTGGCAGAATTGATGGGAGTCAGTGCCATCCATTGTGACATGCTGGAGATCGCCGGTTTGCTGCATGATCTGGGCAAGCTCAGGGTGCCGGACGAGATCCTCGACAAGCCTGCCAGCCTGACGAAAGAGGAGCGGGCCATCATCAATACCCACAGCTTCGAGACTTACCAGATCCTGCGCCACATCGAAGGGTTTGAGGAGATTGCCTGCTGGGCGGCCTATCACCATGAGGAGCCTGACGGTGAGGGCTATCCGTTCCACCTGCCGGCATCCGCCATGGCGCTCGAAGCGCGGATCCTGCGGGTCGCTGATATTTTTCAGGCAATGGTGCAGGACAGACCTTATCGGCGCGGCCTGCCTGCCCGTGACGCATTGACCTTTATGCAGCAACTGGCGGATCAGGGGCGGGTCGATCCCGCAGTGGTGGCGGTGCTGGCCGATCACCTGCCGCAGATGATGATGGCAGCTATTCCGGATCGCGAGCCGGATCATGCCATCAATTGAAGGAGAGGCTGGCCGCTGACTCATACCGCCGCGAGCCAGCTATGCTTGGAACAAGCCGAGCATGGTGCCGGTACCGGCGCACAAGACGCCAGCTGATGGACTACCGTAGGGGAGCAGATATGGAATCGCTAAAAGCCAAGGATTATATGCAGAGCAGACCCATCACCTTCACTGCCGACATGATGGTGCAAGCTGCGGTCGAGAAATTTCTGAACAGTCATCAGCTCGGTGGCCCGGTGGTGGATGGCCAGGGCCATCTGATTGGTTGGATCTCCGAGCAGGATTGCATCGCAGTGCTGCTTAAGGAGGCCTATCACTGCGAACAGGTGGCGCAGGTCAAGGATGTGATGCGCAAGGAGGTGCTGTCGGTGGGGCCAGATACCAGCATTTTGAGTCTGGCGGAGATGATGATGGGGCAAAAGCCGAAGATCTATCCGGTAGTGGAGGAAGGGCGTCTGCTCGGTGTCATCAATCGTCACAATGTTATGCAGGCCATTCACGCCCAGCTCACCACCTGTTTTGTCCATCACACCCACGGTTAATTCTGTTTTTCTCTCTCCCAAGGCAAGCTTCGGCTTGCCTTGGCTATTTCATATGCTGCGATTTATTCATGTTATGCCATCTTACAATGATTGTTTTGTGATGTTTGAGGATCGGCCAATCTCTCAGTCTTCCCATATATAACGCTACGTTAAGGCTTGCACCGCCCCCGCTCGCTCTTTAGGATCGCTCCCAGCTTATCGATATGGCCCCTCTGGGCACCTGTTTAAGGAATTCGTACCTTGTCTCTTTCTATCGAGGCGCTGCGCCGCCGTCTCTCTGCCTGCATGAACCTCGACGCCCGCCGTCTTTCCAGCCGTCTGCACGGGGTCAAGAAGCTGCCTGAAGGCAAACAGGCCGCCGTGCTGGAGACCATATCCGCCGATCTGGATGCCGCACAAGCGCGCTATCAAACCCGTCTGGCCGGAGTGCCCAAGGTCACCTATCCGGACAACCTGCCGGTGAGCCAGAAACAGGCGGAGATCGCCAAAGCCATTGAAGAGCATCAAGTGGTGATCATCGCCGGGGAAACCGGCTCGGGCAAAACCACCCAGATCCCCAAGATCTGTCTGGCGCTCGGGCGCGGGGTGAAGGGCTTTATCGGCCACACCCAGCCACGCCGTTTGGCAGCCCGCACCGTCGCGGCCCGTATTGCCGAGGAGATGGAGTCCGAACTCGGTCACTACGTGGGTTACAAGGTGCGCTTTACCGATCAGGTGAGCGAGCAGACCCACATCAAGCTGATGACCGACGGTATCCTGCTGGCGGAGATCCAGAATGACCGGATGCTCACCCAGTACGACACCATCATCATCGATGAGGCCCACGAGCGCAGCCTCAACATCGACTTCATTCTGGGTTATCTCAAGCAACTGCTGCCCAAGCGCCCCGATCTCAAGGTGATCATCACCTCGGCCACTATCGACCCGCAACGTTTCTCCCGCCATTTCAACAAGGCGCCGGTGATCGAGGTCTCCGGCCGCACTTATCCGGTGGAGGTACGTTACCGTCCACTCACCAGTGACAAGAGCGAAGGGCTTGAAGAGCGCGATGAACTGCAGGGGATTTTCGATGCGGTGGAAGAGCTGGCTCGCGAAGGGCTGGGGGACATCCTCATTTTCATGAACGGCGAGCGGGAGATCCGCGATACCGCCGATGCCCTGCGCAAGCTCAATCTTCGCGATACCGAGGTGCTGCCGCTCTACGCCCGCCTCTCCAACGCCGAGCAGAACAAGGTATTCCAGCAACACACCGGACGGCGCATCGTGCTTGCCACCAACGTGGCGGAGACCTCGCTGACGGTGCCGGGCATTCGCTACGTCATCGATCCGGGCACCGCCCGTATCAGCCGCTACTCCTGGCGTACCAAGGTGCAGCGCCTGCCCATCGAGCCGGTCTCCCAGGCCAGCGCCAACCAGCGTAAAGGGCGTTGCGGCCGGGTGGCGGACGGTATCTGTATCCGCCTCTACTCCGAGGAGGATTTCAACGGCCGTCCCGCCTTTACCGACCCCGAGATCCTGCGCACCAACCTGGCATCCGTCATCCTGCAGATGCTGGCGCTCGGCCTTGGCAATATGGAGGCGTTCCCCTTCGTCGAGCCACCCGAGTCGCGCCATATCAAGGACGGTCTGACTCTCTTGAAAGAGCTGGAGGCGGTGCGCGAGTTACCAGCCACCGGCGATCGCGAAGCCAAGCTGCAGCTGACCGAGACCGGTCGCCAGCTCTCGCGCATCCCCCTTGATCCGCGTTTGGCGAAGATGGTGATCAGCGCGGCGCAGACTGGCTGCCTGAGCGAGGTGATGGTGATCACCGCCGCCCTCAGCATTCAGGATCCCCGCGAGCGGCCCATGGAGAAGAAGCAGGCCGCCGACGAGCAGCACAGACGCTTTGAAGACAAGGATTCCGACTTCCTCGCCTTCGTCAATCTGTGGAACTACCTGAAAGAGCAGCAGGATCTCCTTGGCAGCAATCCGTTCCGCCGCATGTGCCAGAAGGAGTTTCTCTCCTACCTGCGGGTGCGCGAATGGCAGGACATCCATTTCCAGCTGCGCCAGACGGTGAAGGAGCTTGGTTTTAAAGTCAACCATGAACCGGCGGATTTCAAGACGGTGCACTGCGCGCTGCTGACCGGCCTCTTGAGCCATATCGGCAACAAGGATCTGGAAAAACCGGAGTTTCTCGGCGCCCGCAACGGCCGCTTCCACCTGTTCCCGGCCTCGGGTCTGTTCAAGAAGCCGCCCAAGTGGGTGATGGCCGCAGAATTGGTGGAAACCTCGCGCCTCTACGCCCGCATCAACGCCAAAATTGAGCCCGAGTGGGTGGAGCCGCTGGCAGGCCACCTCATCAAGCTGCACCACAGCGACCCTCACTGGTCGAAGAAAAACGGCGCCGTAATGGCCAAGGAGAAGGTGACCCTCTATGGTCTGACCCTGGTCAACGAGCGCACCATCAACTTCAGCCGTATCGATCCGGCGCTGTGTCGTGAGCTCTTTATCCGCCGCGCGCTGGTGGAGGGGG
>NZ_CAWNZT010000197.1:6208-10582 GCF_963878965.1 Aeromonas sp. HMWF015
AGGCGCTGGAGCACAAATCCCGTCGTCGCGACATTCTGGTGGATGATGAGGATCTGTTCCGTTTCTACGATGCTCGCTTGCCGGAGGAGATGATATCAAGCCGTCACTTCGACAAGTGGTGGAAAGAGGCGCAAAAGCAGAATCCCGAGCTGCTCAACTTCGAAAAAGAGATGCTGATGAAGGGAGATGCGGCCCACATCAGCGATCTCGACTACCCCAACTTCTGGCAACAGGGGCGCCTCAAGCTCAAGCTGACCTATCAGTTCGAGCCGGGGGAGGCCGCCGATGGCGTGACCCTGCATATTCCGCTGCCGCTCCTGAATCAGGTGGAGGTGAAGGGGTTCGAGTGGCTGATCCCCGGGCTGCGTCATGAACTCTTGGTGGCCCTTATCAAGTCGATGCCCAAGCCGATGCGCAAGAACTTTGTGCCGGCGCCCAACTATGCCGATGCGCTGCTTGCCACCCTCAACCCCGAGCAGGGGCCGCTGCTGGACGAGATGGAGCGCCAACTGCGCCGCATGACCGGCGTAACCGTGCCCCGTGAATCTTGGGACTGGGCTGCGGTGCCCGAGCACCTGAAACTCACCTTCCGAGTGGTGGACGACAAACACAAGAAGGTGGCGGAAGGCAAAGATCTGGAGGCATTGAAAGAGTCGCTGCGTGGCAAGGTGCAGGAGACCCTGTCGCAAGTGGCGGACGATGACATCGAGCAGTCCGGCCTCACCCTGTGGAGCTTTGGCGAGCTGCCGAAGGAGTACAGCCAAAAGCGCAGCGGTTTCGAGGTGAAGGCCTATCCGACGTTACTTGATCAGAAGGATTCGGTCGCCATCCAGCTGGTGGAGAGCCCGGTGGTGCAACAGCAGCTGATGTGGGCCGGTCAGCGCCGGCTGGTGCTGCTCAACGTGCCATCGCCCATCAAGTACCTGCAGGAGAAGCTGCCCAACAAGGCCAAGCTGGGGCTCTATTTCAACCCGTTTGGCAAGGTGGCGGAGCTGATTGACGACTGCATCGCCTGCGGCTGCGACAAGTTGATCGAGCAGCACGGCGGCATGGCCTGGGACGAGGCCGGTTTCGAGGCGCTCAAGGAGTATGTCCGCGCCGAGCTCAACGATGCGGTGGTGGAGGTGGCCAAGCAGGTGGAAGCCGTGCTGACGCTGTCCCACGAGATCAAGAAACGGCTCAAGGGCAAGATGCAGCTCGACACCGCCTTTGCCATGTCCGATATCCAGCAGCAGCTGAGCAACCTCATTCACAAAGGGTTCGTGACCGAGACCGGCTGGCAGCGACTGCCGGATCTCTTGCGTTACCTGCGGGCCATCGAGCGGCGCCTGGAGAAGCTGGCCATCGATCCCAACCGGGATCGGGTCTACATGCTCAAGGTGCACAGCGTGGAGTCGGAGTACAAGGCGCTGCAGGCCAAGATCCCCAAATCCCAGCTTATTCCCACCGAGGTGGCCAATATTCGCTGGATGATCGAGGAGCTGCGGGTGTCGTTCTTTGCCCAGAATCTGGGGACCCCTTATCCGGTTTCCGATAAACGGGTGCTTAACGCCATCGCTCAGTGCTAAGCTGCTATCTAACTGTTTTAACAGCATGATAGCGGGTGCTGAGAAGGGGTTGCCGGTCAGGTAGCCCCTTCAAACCGCAAGTCAGGGAGGCAAGGATGCTGGGGATCTGGTTGAGTGTGGCGCAGGTGGTGATCAGCGGTTATCAACCCATCGCGGAACAAACCTGGGTGCAGTTGAACCCGGAATATTACCCGCTGGCGCGCACGCCGCCTGCGATGTTTGTGGCCTGGCGTGGCAATCAGTTTCCGCCGCTGGCCCAAAAGCAGAAGCACGGTCGCTGGCAGATCCTCTTTCCAGCCCGGCTGGTGCCTCCCTTCGATCTGTTCGAGGGGGAGGCGCAGCTATCCAAAACCTATCTGGCAAGGCTGCGGCGCATCGACGAGATGGCTTACGGGGTCGTCCCCGGGCAGGCTGTTGCGGCTGGTGCAATCGTGCAGCAGGGGAGTGGATCCCCTGCTTATCACGCGCAACCTGTCGCGCCCTTTATTGCCGAGTTCCGCACACCCCAAGAGGCGTTCGGTGGTGTTGATATGCCCAGCGACCCCGACGAGAGCGAACCTCTGCTCGCGCAGCTGGGGGTGACCTTTCGCACGGCGGGGATGAGTGGTGCCCAAGGATATGAGGGAGTCGCGAGCGCCGATATGGCGCTCGCCAGCCACACGGCTAGCTTATCCGCAGGCAGTGATGCCATGCTTACCCTCTCGGCTCCTGTGGCCGGCGGTCCACAAACTGTGTGTCATCAGGTCGCAGCAGGGGAGACCCTGTGGCGTATAGCCAACCAGTTATCCAGCGCCCGAGGAGCCGATACCTACAGCTATTTGCTGGCGCTGGTGGCAGAGAATCAGCCGCGGCTTGGCAAGAGCATTCGGGTCAGAACGGGGGAGGGTCTCTACTGCCCGCGCGCCGAGACCCTGGCGCGGTTTGATGCCCTGAGCCCGGCCCAGCGTCAGCAGCAGTTCGCCCGGTTGGAGCAGGGGCGCTAAATGCAGAGTCGGTACCTTGTATCCGAATTTGGCCCGTGGTAGTATTCGCGCTCGTTTTGCGAGGTGCTGACCGGTCGCAGTTAGCACCATAAATTCATCCAAAAGAGATACATACTATGTCTTTCGTATTCCAAGCTGAAGTCCGTTCTGACCTGGGGAAAGGTGCGAGCCGCCGCCTGCGTCAAGCTGACCAAGTTCCTGCCATCGTTTACGGTGCAGGCAAAGAAGCCCTGTCCATCACTGTTGACCACAAGAAAATGATCCTGGCTCAAGAGAAGCCGGAATTCTATGAGTCTGTACTGACTCTGGTTATCAACGGTGAAGAAGTTAACGTAAAAGTGAAAGCTATCCAGCGTCACCCGGTACGTTACAAGCTGATCCACCTGGACTTCGTTCGCGTTTAATAGCGAACCGTCAGGTTGAAGAAAAGCCACTCTCAGGAGTGGCTTTTTGCTATCTGGCATCTTGTGAGCAGGCTGAAAGGACTTGCCTGATAAGCCAGCAAGGCGGTTATCCCAGCTGGCTAAGGGCTTGTTGGCAACGCTGCTCGGCGGCATCCAGCTCCAGCAGCACCATCCTGATATCTTCCATCTGCTGTTGCAGTGTCTCCCGTTTCTCCTCAACCAGTCCCAGCATGGTCTGTAACTGGGTGCGGCTGCTCTTGTCGGCATCATAGAGATCAAACAACTCGCGGATCTCGGCGAGGCTGAACCCGAGCCGCTTGCCGCGCAGGGTGAGCTTGAGGCGAACCCGATCCTGCTTGCTGTAAATGCGGGTTTGTCCCTCTCGGGCGGGATTAAGCAACCCCTGATCCTCGTAGAAACGGATACTGCGCGTCGTAATATCAAATTCCCGGGCCAGCTCACTGATGCTGAAGCGCCGTCCTTCATCCTTGTTGTTCATACAGACTTCTTGGCGAACTAAATCCTGTCTGCACCTTACCTAAACGTAAACTGCACTGCAACTCTTGTTCCATCGCGTCAGAACCCCTATGTTATGGCCATGTAACAAACAGAGGCAGGCAAATGGATATTGCAATTGTGGCGGCAAAACGGACTCCGATGGGGGCGTTTCAGGGGGCATTGGCAGAGGTAACTGCGCCTGAGTTGGGTGCCTATGCCATTGAGGCGGCACTACAGCAAAGTGGGCTGAGTCCGGAGCAGGTCGATGAAGTGTTTATGGGTAATGTGCTGGCGGCGGGCGTGGGGCAAGCGCCAGCCCGGCAGGCGTTGTTGAAAGCAGGGTTGCCAGATAGTGTGCCTGCTACCACGGTCAACAAGGTGTGCGGATCTGGCATGAAAGCAGTGATGCTGGCGGCGGATACCATCCGCCTTGGTGACAACAGGGTGGTGGTCGCGGGGGGGATGGAGAGTATGAGCCGTGCCCCCTATCTGCTGGATAATGCCCGCAGCGGCTTTCGGATGGGGCATCAAAAGGTGCTGGACCACCTATTCCTCGACGGTTTGCAAGATGCCTATGATGGCCAGCTGATGGGGATACATGCCCAGCGCAGCGCCGATCAGGCCGGTTTGACCCGCAGTGCCATGGATGAGTTTGCTCTTGCGTCGTTGCAGCTTGCGCGCGATGCGCAGCAAGCCGGCGCGTTTGCATCCGAGCTGGCAAGTGTCTATCGCGGTGATCGCTTGTTGCTGGCCGAAGACGAGCAGCCCAGCAAGGGCAGACCGGAGAAGATCCCTACCCTGAAGCCAGCGTTTGGCAAGGAAGGCACTATTACGGCAGCAAATTCGAGCTCTATCTCGGACGGTGCGGCGGCGCTGATATTGATGGATGGCGCCACGGCGCAAGCCTGGCAGGTACCAGTG
>NZ_CAWNZT010000197.1:10592-31613 GCF_963878965.1 Aeromonas sp. HMWF015
GCGCCCATTGGCGCCATTTCACGCTTGCTGGCGCGTCTGGCATGGTCGGTGGAAGAGGTGGATCTATTCGAGATCAACGAGGCCTTCGCCATGGTCACCATGCTGGCCATGAGCGGGGTCGGCATCCCTCATCACAAGGTCAATGTGCATGGTGGGGCCTGTGCACTCGGTCATCCGTTGGGGGCGAGTGGCGCGCGCATTCTGGTGACGCTGATCGCCGCGCTGCGGCAACGGGGTCTGCGGCGAGGCGTAGCCGCGCTCTGTATCGGGGGCGGGGAGGCGACCGCTATCGCGGTCGAAGTGAATGATGAGGCGAATTAATTGGTGGCTTCCATCGCCAGCAGTTGTTCCGTGACCCAGGTGGTGGCGGCCAGATAGAGGTGACTCACCTTATCCTCGCTCAGCCCCAGGCGGGCTGTTCTGGCCGTGACCCGTGACCAGTTGGCGCTTTCGTAATCTTCACAAAACGCGAGGTAGAAACCCAGATTGCCTTTGCGCTCCAGCAGCGCCAGCCGAATATCGTCGATGAGAGGGATAGTGCCGAGCAGCTTGTCCATCGGCTGTTCCATTAGTACATCCAGCAGGGAGAAGAGACCGGTGATAAAGGCTTGTTGTGCCTGCTGGCTCGGAGCGTGGGCGTGGGCCAGCAGTTCACAGAATCGGGCTCGGATCATCGACATCTGGTAGAGCTCGGCGCTCTTGCCCTTGCCGGCGCTGGTCGCGGCTACCAGCGAGACAAAGCGCTTTAGCTGGGTGTTGCCAAGATAGATAGCAGCCTGACGAAATGACGAAATAGGGTTGGTGTGGCCTTTGAGATGGTTGACATAGCGCAGCAGCTTGAGGGAGAGGGAGATATCCTGACCAAGTAGCTGCTCAATCTTGTTGATATCAGGCTCTGCCTCGTTGACCACGTTGAGCAACTGCATCACCACGACTTGCGCTGGCTCCATGGTGGCTTGCTTGACCATCTCGGGTCGACTGAAGAAAAAACCCTGGAACAGCTGGATCCCCAGCTGTTTGACCCGCTCGAACTCCGCCTTGTCCTCTACTTTTTCCGCCAGATAGGTGAGCCCCAGCGTCTGATGCCGCTGAATAAACACTTTGATCTGCATCAGGGGGGTGGCACGAAGATCAAACTTGATGATGTGGATAAAGGGGAGGAAGCGCTCCCAATCCGGTGACATGGTGAAGTCATCGAGTGCCAGTTGATATCCCAGCTTGTACAGCTGTTTCACCTTTTCCAGCAGGGCATCATCCGGTGGGGAATCTTCCAGAATTTCAATCACCACTTTTTCGGGCGGCAGGCACTCTGCCAATCCTTCCAGAAGCAGTGAGTGGGGGAAATTGATAAAGCAGGGGCGGCCCCCCAACAGCTGATCGATATTTTGTTGCAGGAACTGTTCTACCACCAGGCGTGACGTCGCCTGTTGGGAGGAGATGCTCGGGAAGACATTATTCAGACTATCGCGAAAGAGCAGCTCATAGGCATGAGTTTTGAGGTCTCTGTCGAGGATCGGCTGTCTTGCTACGTAGGAATACATGCCTTGCTCCAGTAAAGGTACTGGGTTGATTTTATGGTTTTGCAGAACACTATGCCAGTGTTCACCTTATTGAGTAAGGCAATAATTGGCATAGCGTTTTTTTGCAGGGAAGGAATTTAGAAGAGATAGCTCAATTGTGCACCAGCCAGCCAGGCATCCCCTTCGGAAGTGCCCTGGAAGGTGGAGGTCGTCATCGGATTACCCTGTTGCAGCTCCATTTTTTCAGTGACATCCACCTTTTTGCCATCGATCAGGGTCAGCCCCAGATCCACGGTCAGGTTGGGCGTGAACTGATAACCCATCCCCAGGCTATACCAGAGGCGATCGGCATCCGGGATGGAGATGGTACGACGATCGGCTGGCACCGGGCTGGCGTCATAGGCCACACCGGAGCGCAGTTGCCACTTGGGAGTGACCTGATAGGTCATACCGATGGCGTAGCGCCAGCTATCTTCCCAGTGCTCGTCCTTGATGTGCATGTTCTGTAAATTGTTGAGATCAGCTTCCAACTGAACGAATTTGCTCCAGTTGGTCCAGTTCAGGCTGCCGTGGAGAGCCAGCTTGTCAGTCAGCTGATGGAATGCAGCCAGTTCTGCGGTGGCAGGTAATGGCAGATCCAGACTGCCAGTATCTCTGATCTCGGTAACGGAGCCATCTGCATTGGGTCGGCCCACGATAGCATCTCCCGAGAGGGTCAAAGTGACATCGTGACGGTAGGATAGGCCAATTCGGGTTTGTCCGGACAACTCCAGCAAGGTGCCGACATTCCAGCCCCATGCCCAGCCATCCCCTTGCAAATGTTTTGCGATCAGGTTGCGAGAAGGGAAGGTGCCACCGACTTCGCCTTCGCCCTGAATAGCAGAGATCCCGGCACCTATTGACCACATCTCATTGATGCGATACGCGAGTGAGGTACCCAGATCCATGGTCTTGATATCGGAGACATTGCCAAAGTGTCCCGCGCTGTAGTTATCCGGCATCCTGACGCCAAGGCCGTAGTAAGAGGTTGCCGAGAAGCCGAGTCGCCACTGCTCATTGAGTGGAATGATGAGATAGGCGTTGGGTACCCAGGCTGCGGCGGCGATATCGTGTGCACTGGCATCGGAGGTGACGATACCGGCTTTGGTCGGCAAGCGGGTGTTACCTTCAATATTGACGTCAGGACTGACATAGATGGCTCCGCCAGAGAGCGCCATCTGATCGAAGCGGGTCATGGCTGCTGCATTGCGGGAGAGCACACTGGCGTTATCCGCGATGGCGGCCTCACCGGCAAAGGCGCGTCCCAGGCCTGTAGCGGACTGTTCAGCCAGCTGGAACCCGGCGGCATGAGTCTGACCCGCGATCACCAGCAGGGCGATGGCGGACGGTTTGATGATGGGATGCATGGCAAAATCCTTGCTGTTATCCGAAGGTTCAATCGGTCATATGAATGGAGGCAGGATTTTATATGGTATGACCAGTAAGGCAACGGTAATGGCCAGGATCTGGATAAAACAAGATTAAATGCTGGGATGATGCACTCTAATAGCTTGATTAGAAAAGAAAAACAAACACGTGTGTGCTACATGTGTGCGCTGAAATCTAAGTTATGGATAAAAAAAGAGCGCCTGGCGGCGCTCTTTCCATTCTATCAATAATCAGAACTTCATGTTGAACTGGGCAGAGGCCAGGAAGGCGTTGCCGTGGGAAGTTCCTTTCCAACGCAGGCTGTCGGAGTGGCTACGCAGACCTTCGTTGACGTCAACTTCTTTACCGTCCAGATAAGCCATACCAAAGTCAACGCTCATATCGGTGTTGATATGGTAGGTGGCACCGGCGCTGTACCAGATACGGTCTGAGTCGGGAATGCTCAGGCTGCGGTAGTCAGCTTCGATCGGGGTGTTGTCATAGGCAAAGCCCATGCGAGCTTCCCATGCCGGGTTGATATACCAGGTACCGCCGATGGAGTAGCGAGTAGAATCTTTGAACTTCTCATCTTTTTGCAGACATACGCCGCCAGCACATTGGCTGCTGGTTGCTTTCAGCTCCTGGAAGGCGCTCCAGTCAGTCCAGTTTACAGAGTAATGAACAGCAAACTGAGGGCTCAGGCGGTGGTAACCGGCGAACTCGGCTTGTGCAGGCAGATCCAGTTTCAGGTTGCCATCCACGGTGCGATTCAGTGAGCTTGCGCCTTGGAAATCACCGTCAAAGCTCATATCGACTTGTGAACGGTAGGTCAGTGCGAAGCGATGGTTTTCATTGACTTCATACAGGGTACCAACGTTCCAGCCAAAGCCCCAGGTGTCGCCTTTAAGGTGAGCCAGACGAGTATCTGTCGGCAGCGGACCACCTTGGCTAGTTGGGTTCAGTGGGCCCAGCAGACCGGCATAGCGGTTGAGTTCGGCGGCACCGTAAACGGCGTTGATACCGGCACCGACACTGAAGTGTTCGTTGACACGATAGGCAATGTTCGGGTTGATATTGAAGGTCATCAACTCGGTATCGCCAGCACCGGCACCAGCCGGGAAGGTTTTGGAGTATTCGGTGGAGAGACCGTAGTTGGAGAAGATGCCAATACCCCAAGCCCACTGGTCATTCAGCGGCTGAATAAAGTAGGAGGCGGGAACGAAGGCTGCCGGAGCAATGCCACTTTCGCTGGCTGGAGCCATTTTGTTCGCGCCAGCGTAAACAGCACCATCCACATCGACATCCGGTTTGATGTAGGTGCCGGAGACAGAAACTGCCATCTTGTCGAAAGTGGTCATGGCGGCCGGGTTACGGGCCAGAACAGAGGCGTTGTCGGCGATAGCCGCTTCACCGGCATAGGCGCGACCCAGACCGGAGGCCGAGTGCTCGTTCAACTGAAATGCCGCGGCATGGACTTGACTGGTGGCCAGCGCGATGGTGGCGGCAATCAGGCTCTTCTTGAAAATAGTTGTCGTCATGGTGTTCTCTCTTGTAGGCAGATTTTTTTGCCGATATTGGCTGCACGTTCAATGCAAACCTCGACAAAATCCGTTTTTATTTCAGCTTCTTCCCAATCAATTCTGGCGTGATTCTATGGATCTGGTAGGAGGTAAGAAATCAGACCAGTGACAGCAGAATACATAAAAGTGATCGATGTGTTAATCATTTGTTTTAACCTGCTGTTTAATTCATCATTTTGAGGGTCTAAAGGTGGATTATTGACCTGGATTGCCGATCTCCGTCACAAAAATAATTTTGTCAATTTTTCGAAATCTTGAGGCAAATGAGTGACAAAGAGGAGTAATCAGGGGGAGAACAGGCTGCGGCTCGTGACCGCCGCCTGCTATTGAGGATGGTTCTGAGGTTGTTAACCGGCGATGTTAAATGTCCCACTGCAGACGTGACTGCAGGGCGTTGGCAACGGGGGCAAGTGGCTCTTTCATCTCACCAATCAGTACCATATTGGCGCCTTTGAGCTGGACAATCTCCCCTTTGAGGGTGCCATCTTCAAAGGTGGCCTGTTGCAGGGTTAATGGAACATGTTTGGGCACTAAAAAGAGGGTGACAGGCCCCATCTTTCCCTGGATCACCATGTGCAAGGCCGGTCCCTGATAAAACGAGCAGTGATTGACATAGGTCACCTTGAGCCCATCCATCCCGCTTAAGGTGGCGCCATACTTCTCCATTTTGGCATTGATGTTATGCAGATTGACCTGCTCATCGACACCTTCAATAAAGGGTTCTTCGCCATAGACATGAGCCATCGCCACCTGTGCGAGGGAGAGGGCCGCAGGAGCCGTTTCTGGCAGCGTGATCCAGCGGGTGCTCATTCCCAGCAGGAAGGCGACCGATGCAGCTAGGGCGATCTGGCGCCAGGATGTTAATGTCCGGATCTTGACCTGCGCCGTGCCAAGGGGGCGGGATGGCGGCATCTCATCTTGCGCGTCACTGTCTTGCAGCATGGCTTGCCTGAGCAGGATCCGCTCGGCCAGTCCGGCGGGGACCTCTACCTGCATGGTGCGCTTGAGGGTTCTGTCGAACTGCTTCATCTCGTCGAGATAGTTCCGATTGGCCTGGCTGGCTTCAGCGGTTTTGAGAAAATCCGGCAGTTGATCGTGGGGCTGGATCATGGCGTTGCGGCGAAATTCGAGTTCATCCATGTCCGTGTCCTCTTGCTTGGTTCTTCTGTTCCATCGCCTCCTTGATCTGGTTGCGGGCGCGAAACAGTCGGGTCATGACGGTGTTCTTGTTGAGGCCGAGCATCTCGGCAATCTCCTCACCACTGAATCCTCCCACGACTTGCAGCAGCAGTGGCTCCTGATACTTCTCGGGCAACAGGGCGATGTGACGGTGCAACCACTCGTTCTCCATTTCCTGTTCGCTGTGCAGCGCGTCGTGCTGGGGCTGAGGGTGATCGTCGAGATCCACCAGCTCCAGCTGTTTGCGTTCAAAGCGGCGGGCGTTCTCCCGTCTGAGGATGGTGATCAGCCACCCTTTGGCCGCCTTGTCATCCTGCAGGGTGTCGATAGCCTTCCAGGCACGCAGGAAGGTCTCTTGCACCAGATCTTCCGCTACGTTGGGATCCCGAGTCAGCCAGTAGGCATACCGGTAGAGATCGCCGTGCAGCGCATGAACCAGTGCTTCAAATTTGGTTTGTTTGTCAGCCATGGGATCAGAGACCGGCGAAGTGGCCGGATCATTTCCACCAATATGCTGCTGAGCACGTTTTTTTCTAAAAAACAGCAGTGCCATTGGGCAATCCTTGTCAGGGGGCGTGGCGGCGGGAGCGGGAACTCCCGTGCGCCAGCAGGTAAATCAGATGCGCAATACCGGCGGTTTCATCAGCCCTGAGGGTACGCGCCAGAGCGCGCCACTCGATGGGGGTGCCAGAAGAGGGCCTTGCAAAACAGGCTCGCTCGAGTGCGGCGAGCGCGTTGCCGCCCCGATTATGACCAGCGTCAGGCAACTGGCCTAATTGATAATAGGAGACCTGCCAGCGCATGGTCGCCCACTTGATCAGCGCCTTGCGACTGGCATCCGGCTGGTGTTGGGCAAGGGCACGTTGCAGTTGATAGAAGGCGCGCCAGCGGGGCCAGTGGCGCCATAGTGCACGCAGCGTTATGGCCAGCACGACCCACCAAAGGCTCTCTCGCAGTGCCACCTGCGATGTCTGCTGATCAGGTTGCCGATTTGTCGTTGCCTGAAACGTCAGCGTAATGGCGGGCAGTCTGGCCTGTTCAATCCGGCCGCTTTGGGTATTAAACCAGGGCAGATCAATGGGGGGGAGCTGATAGTCGCCGCTCTGCTCCGCGACCAGAGTCTGGCGCCACTGTCGCTCAAACAGCAGCTTGCCATCGCGGTAACGCTCCTGCTGTTGCTCGCCATCGGGATGTGCCTGTATGCCGTTTGGCAATTGATGGGCTATCAGAGGGGCAAGCTGGATCTGACCGCTGTCACCATTTTCCATGGTCAGGGTGAGGATCCGGATCAGCGGTTCACCCACTTCCCCCGTTGTGGCCGGTTCAAGCCGCTGACTCAGGGTCAGCCGGGTGGCCACCGGCGTGGCGGGTGCCTTGTCGACCCGAACCTCGAGTGGTGCCGCGCGGGCCGAGAGTTTTTGCGGCTTGTTCCCTTGCTGCGTGAGCTGCCCCTGCAAGCGGGGCGAGTCGAGGTACCAGAGTCCCGGCGCTTTTGCCTGAATAAGCCAGCTGCGGGTGAGCCGGCCAGGCAGACCTGCCTGAACGGGGGCGATCCACTCGTCGCTACCGAGGCGACGGATAGTGAAGTGGGCAGAGCTAAGCTCGCTCAGCGCCGGGTTTTGCATACTGGTGGGCAGCCACAGTGTCAGCCGGTAGATCACCGGCTGGCCGGGATAGAGCGGGCCCTGATGATCAAGGTTGGCCTGCATCTCTAGGGGCGAGGGGGCTGCGGGTTGCGGCAGCGCCGCTGTTTTCACCTCTCTCAATGGCAGGGTGAGCGAGGGGGTAAACTCATTTCCCAGCTTGAGCGGGGCAATCACCACCTCGGTATTTGCAGGTGAACCGCTCTGGTGCAGCGGGATCTGCCAGCGAGTCAGCTGTTGTACCGGGGTCGTGACCCGGCTCATGGTCACTCTGCCCACTGCAAACTGGCGCAGTAGGGGGGTGATCTCCAGTTCGCTGCTCTGGCGCTCGCCATCCGCTTCGATGATCAGCAGCCAATCGCTGGGGTCAGCCCCCGGCAGCAGCTCTGCCCGGGGGGGCAAGGCCCAGCAAAGTTGACTCGCGAGTGCGAGCAACAGTCCCCATCCTGCTCGCGTCACCAGGGTTTCTCCACCTTGATAAGGTCCCGGCGCAGCGCCTCTTTACGCAGTCGCTGTTCCAGCAGCAACACCGGGGGAGAGGGGGGCATTGCCGTCGCCTGCTGAGCGGCCGATGGCTCGGGCTGCTTGCTGTTGCTGGTATCGTGAGCGGCGACCGTACCGCCTTGCAACAGAGAGAGGTTATAGAACGCATCTTCATGGCCGGGCTCGAGCGCCAGAGCGGCCAGATAGGCCTCTTTGGCTGCCGCAAACTCCCCCAGTTGCAGCAGGGCATTGCCGCGGTTGTAGTGGGCAGTGGTGCTCGCCACTTCCTGATAGGCTGCGATAGCTTGCCGATAGGCTCCGGCCCGATACCAGGCGTTGCCGCGCCACACTGGATCGTTGAAGGTGCGGGCAGCCCGCTGAAAATCCCCCTCTTGATAAGCCTGCATCGCTTGCAGATCCCCTCTCTCTGCTGCTTGCAGATCTTGCGGCGCAAGCAGCTGAATTCCCACCATCAGCGCCACCATCAACCGGGCGCCGACTCTGGCCAGCAAGGCCAGTGGTAACAAGGGGATCAGCAACCAAGGGCCAAGATCCAGTGGCGCCGGGGTGAGGGCCGAGGTAGTGGTGGGCAGCGGTGCAAAGCGGGGGACATCGCTGCCAAGCCACTGCAGCTCACCGCCGAGACGGTTGGCCAGTGCGGCAATGGCCTGACTATCGGGGGCGGGCAACTGAGCGGGCATGCGGGTGGCAAACCCCAACTCATTGGCCGGAATGGCGGGCATTGGGGCCGGTTGACCGCTGTTGGCAAGCAGAATATCGAGGCGTGCCGACTGGGTGTCGCGGCAAAGAAGGCGTTGCTGGCAGGGCCACAGGGCGGCGATTTGGGTCATCTGATTCTGGGTGAGGTCGTCGGTGATCAGCAGCAGACGCGCTTGTTCTCCAGGGGCCAGCTGCTTCATGGCAAGTTCCACCGCCCGTGCCGGGTTGCTGCCCTGCAGCGGCATGATATCGGGGCGCAAGTCGGGCAGTAGCAGCGAAAGGGCCTGATGATCCCGGGTTGGCGGCATGGCGAGGTAGGCGTCGCCTGCGTAGAGGATCAGCGCAATGCGCTCGCCCTTGGCGCGGCTCAGCAGCTGCTGTAATTGCCATCTGACCCGTGTTGCCCGATCCGGTTTGAGATCGGTGGCGGTCATCGAGCGTGACAAGTCGAGCAGCCAGATATCGAGCGGCGCCGCAGGTTGCTGTTGCAGCTCACCGCGCAGTGCCGGTCCGCTCAGGGCCAAAATGACGGGCAGGGTTGCCAGCCAGAGCCAGGGGCGCTGAGGACGAGATGCTGGCAGCAGATAAGCCTGCATCGCAGGCGCGAGCAGCGGGGGCTGGCGACGATGGCGCCACCCTTGCCAGAGCCAGGGGATGAGTGCGATCAGCCACAGGGGGCGGAGCAAGATCAACTCCATCTGCGTGCGCATCGTGTCAGCCAGCTACGCACCATGCGAAACTCCAGCCTGCCGTGCCCTGACGGCAGAAGCAACAAGCCACAAAGCAGTGCCAACGGCCAGGGGTAGAGCTCGATCACCGGCTGGTAGTGGGCAATCGGCATGGGGGCAGGTTCAAGGGCATTGAGGGTTGTGTTGATGGCATCGAGATCGCTTTGGGTGCGTGCCCGAAAGTAACGCCCTTGGCCTGTCTGTGCCAGCTCTTTCAGGAGCGACTCGTCCAGTTCGCTGCTGGGATCGGCCTGACCGCTGCCCGCCTCATCGTAGGGTTGAATAAAGGTATCGGGATCGGCCCCGACCCCCAGCGTGTAGATCCGTATTCCCTGTGCCGCGGCGAGTTTGGCCTCCTGCAGCGGGTCGGCATTGCCTGCGGTATTGCGGCCATCAGTGACCAGCAGCAGGGCGGTGGGGCGACCAGGATCCCCATGCTGACGTGCCAGCTGGATGGCTTCGCCAAGGGCGGTGGTTCGGCCGACTAGATCAAAATCGAGCTCGTCGCTCAAGGTCAACAGCGCCGGGATCTCCTGAGTGAGGGGAGAGAGCAGGTAGGCGTGATCGGCAAATACGATGAGGCCCACCCTGTCTCCGGCCCGTTTGGCGATCAGCGCCTTGATCTGCTGGCGCACTGCCGTCAGCCGTGCTTGCTGCTCGCCGTTATCGAGCATATCCGGGGTACGCATGCTGTCTGACAGATCCACCGCCAGCAGCAGATCCCGACTCCCCTCATATTTGATCACCGGTTCCCCCCACCACTGGGGGCGGCAGAGGGCGAGGATAAGGGCGCACCAGAGCAGCATGGCGCGCCAGAGCGGTAATCCGGCCTGAGGACACAGCAGCGCAAACCCGGGGTGAGCCAGATAGCCGCGGCGCAGGGGCGGCAAGCCGAAGCGCACCAGCAAGGGCAGCACCAGCGCCAGCGCAAACCAGGGCCAGGCCAGGATCATGGATGCCTCCGCGCGGCTTTACGCCTCGAGCGGGGGGCGAGCTGGAAGAAGAGGGTTTGACCCCAACGGCGATAATGTTGCTGAAGCTGTTCGCACTGCTCGCGAGTCGGGTTCTGGCTGCCATAGAGCCAACTGCTCCAGTGAGACGAGAACTGGCTAAAATCGCTGCCGCCGTGACGATCGACGAAGGCGAGCCACGCCTCACCTTGCAGTTGGCGCGCCTCGGGCCAGCGCTGTAGCGCTTCATGACGCAGGGCCTCCTGTATTTGCGCCACCAGCAGCGCCGGATCCCCCTCCAGCTGGCGACACCAGCGGCGGTAACGTATCACCCTGCGGGCAATCAGGACGAGCAGCAGCAGAAGAAAACCGGCGATCAGGAGCCACAATAGCGCCTGCACTCTGGGGTCAAGACTCTGTTCAATCAGATCCGGCCCCGGGTGGATGTCGCGCATCAGGGCGGCCAGTGGCGGGGTGATGGCCTCGGAGGCGGGGCTGGTAATGTCGACGTCGGCGTGCGTGATCATCCCTGATGACATAACCCCTCCTGCCACTGTTGTTGCAGCGTCTGGCCGTTATCGAGCAGATAGAGGCGCTGCACCAATGGCAACAGCAACTGTTTGCCGTGGGTCAGTTGCTGTTCGGCGGCATACCGGTAGCGCTGGGAGAAACCGGCATGGCCCCCATCCAGCCAGCCCTGATAGTGTTGCCCTGGCCGATCAATGGCCACCGGCAGTTGGCCATCAGAGGGAAGGGCTGCCTCGAGGGGGTCACGGATCTGCCAATAGTGAATATCGTGGCGACGGGAGAGCAGTTGCAATTGCTGACAGAGCGCCGACTCGCAGGGTCTGTGATCGGTGATGATCGTCAGCTTGGCACCGTGAGGCAGCTTCACGCCGGACAAAGTGTCGGCCAGCGAGTGAGAAAGCGCCCGGCGGGCCAGCCCTTGCTGATAGAGATGGCAGAGGGATTCGAGCAGGGGCAGCACGCTGCCGCGCTGGCTCTGGTGATGGGGGATAAGCCCGTGGCAGATCAAGGTGTTGTGCTGCTTCTCCCCTTGCCAGATCAGGGCTGCAGCCAGCTCGCACCCCAGACGCGCCTTGAGCTGCAGTGTGGAGCCGAAATACATGGCGGGAGAGAGATCGAGCAGCAGCCAGTGCGCCTGATCCAGCTCCTCGCTATAGAGGCGGGTAAAGGGACGACCGAGGCGTGCGGTCACTCGCCAGTCGATATGGCGTACCTCGTCACCAGCCTGATAGGCGCGCAGCTCCCGAAACGTGAGTCCGGGAGAGCGGCCCGGTTTGCCGCGTTCGCTGCTGCTTCTGCCTGCGTGAGGTGGCTTCCTGGCCTTGGCCCATAGCCGGATATTGAGCAGCCGTGGCAGCGACAGGGCGATATCGGGATGGAGCTCCGGCGCTAGGGACATGGCACCTGATCCAGCAGTTGGGCGATCAGGATATCGTTATCCAGATTGTCGGCCAGTGCCTGATAGCTGGGAATAAGGCGGTGGCGCAGCACCGGATAGGCTTGCAGTTGGATATCTTCCGGCAGCACATAATCTCGTCCGGCAAGCCAGGCTCGGGCGCGGGCGGAGCGAGCCAGCCCAAGTGTGGCGCGGGGGCTTGCCCCCACGACAATCAATGGCTCAAGGGCAGGGCAAAGACCGCTGCCCGCGCGAGTGGCGCAGACCAGCTCCACCAGATAGTGCTCCAGTCTGCTTTGCATGGTCACCGCCAGCACTTCGCTGCGGGCACGTTGCAAGGTGGTCTGGCTCAGGGTCACCGGCGCCGCACCAAGCTGTTCCCCGCTGGCATTGAGCTGCAAGATGGCGAGCTCCATCGTAGGGCTCGGGTAATCCACCATCAGCTTGAGCAGAAAGCGGTCGAGCTGCGCCTCCGGCAGGGGATAGGTTCCCTCCTGCTCGATAGGGTTCTGGGTGGCGGCCACCATAAAGAGAGGTGGCAGCCGCCAGCTCTTTTTGCCCACGGTGATCTGGTGTTCGGCCATGGCTTCCAGTAGTGCAGATTGCACCTTGGCCGGCGCCCGGTTGATCTCGTCCGCCAGCACCAGATGGTTGAAGAGGGGGCCAGGTTGAAATACAAAACTGGCATCCTGCGGATGAAACACCTCGCTGCCGGTGAGATCGGCGGGAAGCACGTCGGGGGTAAACTGGATACGGGCAAAGCGTCCCTCGATGGCGCCGGCGAGCGCCTTGACGGCGCGGGTTTTGGCCAGCCCGGGGGCCCCTTCGATTAACACATGTCCTTCACATAACAGGGCAATCAGGAGCCCTTCTATTAGCTCCTCCTGCCCCAGGATCTGACTGCCAAGATAGTCCCTAAGTGCTCTGAACTCGGCCGCTGCCATGCGATAAACCCGTTGTTTTTATGGAAGTTGATCTTTTTATACTCCAGTTGCTTCCCAAGGGCGAGCAAAGGGGCCTTGCCGCGCTTAATTTAGTTTCAATCAGCTGTATGAAACTTGTGATTGGATTGTTAAGATGTGGCGCAATGAGGTCAGACCTCTGCCTTTTAAACCAAGGAGCCAGGATGAAACAGCCATTGAAACTGACGACTCGCCAGGGCGAACGGATTGCCGTCGTGGCGGGGCTGCGTACCCCCTTTGCCAAGCAGGCCACCGCCTTTCATGGCGTGCCTGCAGTCGATCTCGGCAAACTGGTGGTGAGCGAGATGCTTGCCCGTACCGATCTCGATCCCAAGCTTATCGACCAGCTGGTGTTTGGTCAGGTGGTTCAGATGCCGGAAGCCCCCAACATTGCCCGCGAGATCGTGCTCGGTACCGGCATGAGCGTCAATACCGATGCCTATAGCGTCTCCCGCGCCTGCGCCACCAGTTTTCAGGCGGTGGCCAACGTCACCGAATCCATCATGGCGGGCACTGTGGATATCGCCATCGCTGGCGGTGCGGACTCCTCCTCCGTGCTCCCTATCGGAGTGAGCAAGAAGCTGGCCCGCGCCTTGGTGGATCTCAACAAGGCGCGCAATCTGCAGCAGCGCTTCAATATTCTGCGGACATTGAGGGTCAAGGATCTGCTGCCGGTGCCGCCTGCGGTGGCGGAATATTCGACCGGTCTCTCCATGGGACAGACCGCCGAGCAGATGGCCAAGAGCCACCAGATCAGCCGTGAGGCGCAAGATGCGCTGGCTCACCGCTCCCACACTCTGGCCGCGCAGGCTTGGGCCGATGGCAAGCTCAGTGGCGAGGTGTTTACCGCCCATGTGCCGCCCTACAAGTCGCCGCTCGAGCGGGACAACAATATCCGTGAAAGCTCGGATCTCGCGAGCTACGCCAAGCTCAAGCCGGTGTTTGACCGAGTCCATGGCACAGTCACTGCGGCCAATGCCACCCCGCTCACTGACGGCGCTGCCGCCGTGTTGCTGATGCGGGAAGGTCGGGCGAAAGAGCTGGGTCTCGAGCCGCTTGGCTATATCCGCAGCTTCGCCTTTTCAGCCATCGATGTGTGGCAAGACATGCTGATGGGTCCTTCCTATGCCACGCCGCTGGCGCTGGACAGAGCCGGCATCACGCTCAGCGATCTGACTCTGATCGACATGCACGAAGCCTTTGCCGCCCAGACTCTGGCCAACCTCAAGATGTTTGCAAGCCACGAGTTTGCCCGTGACAAGCTGGGCCGCGATCAGGCTATCGGCGAGGTGGACATGGACAAATTCAACGTCCTCGGTGGTTCGCTGGCCTATGGCCACCCCTTTGCCGCGACCGGTGCGCGGATGATCACCCAGACCCTGCACGAGCTGCGTCGTCGTGGTGGGGGATTGGGACTCAACACCGCCTGTGCGGCGGGTGGATTGGGCGTGGCTATGGTGTTGGAGGTTGAATAATGAGCGCTAAGACTTTTTCCCTGGATGTTCGCCATGATGGCATCGGCATTCTCACCATGGATGTGCCGAGCGAGAGCATGAATACCCTGAAAGCCGCCTTTGTGGAGGAGATCCGCACCGTGCTGGCCGAGGTGAAACGCAACAAGGATTTGATCGGTCTGGTGATCACCTCCGGCAAGAAGGATTCCTTCATCGCCGGAGCCGACATCACCATGCTGGCCGCTTGCACCAGTGCCAATGATGCAGAAACCCTGTCGCGAGAAGGACAGGTTATCTATGCCGAGATCGAGTCATTGACCATCCCGGTGATCGCCGCTATTCACGGCCCTTGCCTCGGCGGCGGACTGGAGCTGGCGCTGGCCTGTCATGGTCGGGTGGTGACCGATCACGGTAAAACCGTGCTGGGTCTGCCCGAGGTGCAACTCGGTCTGCTGCCGGGCTCTGGTGGTACCCAGCGCCTGCCGCGCCTCATCGGAGTGGCCAAGGCGCTGGATCTGATGCTGACCGGCAAGCAGGTTCGCGCCAAACAGGCCAAAAAATTGGGGCTGGTGGACGATGTGGTGCCGCCCTCCATCCTGCTGGAGGCCGCCATCAAGCTGGCCAAGAAGGGCAAACCGCGCCATCAGTTGAAACGGGATCTGCAGGGCAAGGTGCTGGAGACCAACAAGCTGGGTCGCAAGGTGCTGTTCGATCAGGCCAGCAAGGGGGTGAAAGCCAAGACCCGTGGCAACTACCCGGCGCCGGAGCGGATCCTCGAGGTGGTGCGCATCGGCGTGGAGGAGGGGATGAAGGCCGGGCTGGCCGCTGAATCCCGCCACTTTGGCGAGCTGGTGATGACAGCCGAGTCTGCAGCCCTGCGTTCCATCTTCTTTGCCACCACCGAGATGAAGAAAGAGGTCACCTATCAGGGGGCCGAGCCGCGCAAGGTGGCCCATGCCGCCGTGCTGGGCGGTGGTCTGATGGGTGGCGGCATCGCATTTGTCACCGCTACCAAGGCGGGCGTGCCGGTGCGGATCAAGGATGTGGCAAGCGCCGGGATCGGCAATGCCATGCGCTACAGCTATGACATTCTGGCCAAGAAGCTCAAGCGTCGTCACATTCTGCGCAGCGAGCTGGAAAAACAGATGAGCCTGCTGACCGGTACCCTCGACTACTCCGGTTTTCACCGGGTGGACATGGTGGTTGAGGCGGTGTTTGAAGATCTCAATCTCAAACACCAGATGGTGAAAGACGTAGAGCGTGAGTGCGATGAGCATACAGTGTTTGCCTCCAACACCTCCTCCCTGCCCATTAACCAGATTGCGGCAGAGGCGGCGCACCCGGAGCGAGTCGTGGGGCTGCACTACTTCAGCCCGGTGGACAAGATGCCGCTGGCGGAGATCATCCCCCACGCTGGCACCAGTGCCGAGACGGTCGCCACCACTCTGGCCTTTGCCCGTGCTCAGGGTAAAACGCCTATCGTGGTGAAAGACGAAGCCGGTTTCTACGTCAACCGCATCCTGGCGCCCTACATGAATGAGGCGGCAAGACTGGTGTTGGAAGGGGAGCCGGTGGAGGTGCTGGATAGCGCCCTGCTGGACTTTGGCTTCCCGGTTGGCCCCATCACCTTGCTGGACGAGGTGGGGATCGATGTGGGCGCCAAGATCTCCCCCATTCTCGAGAAAGAGCTGGGCGGCGAGCAGTTCCAGGCGCCCAAGGCGTTCGACAAACTGCTGCAAAATGATCGCAAGGGACGCAAGAACGGCAAGGGCTTCTACCTCTATGGCAAGGCGGCACCGCGCAACAAGCTGACTGGCAAAGAGGGCAAAAAGACGGTGGACGAAAGCGTCTATGGCGTGCTCGGCATCAAGCCTTCTGCCAAGCTGGCCCGTCAGGAGATCGCCGAGCGCTGCGTGCTGCTGATGCTCAACGAAGCGGCGATGGCGCTGGATAGCGGTGTGGTGGCCTCGGCCCGTGATGGCGATATCGGGGCCATCTTCGGCATCGGTTTCCCGCCTTTCCTTGGCGGCCCGTTCCGCTACATGGACACATTAGGAATTGATCATCTGGTTGGCCGTCTGGAGTATTACCAGAAGCGCCACGGCGACCGGTTCGCCCCCTGTGCCCGTCTCAAGGCGATGGCCGCAGAGCAGCAGACCTTCTACTGATAGCCGCTGCAGATTAACTGCAAGACAAAGAGGCCCGCATACAGTGCGGGCCTCTTTCTATGTTGTGATTTATTCAGGTTGTGCTGCGATGATGCAGGCAGAGGCGAAAGCTGATAAAAAAACGGCCCACCGAAGTGGGCCATTTGCGAGGTAGCATGGTTCAGATACCCGGCTTACGCTCCGGGCAGCGGCCGATGATATCTGCAGGCAGATCGCCGTTATCCTGTTCCAGCACCACGTCGAATCCCCAAAGCTGATGTAGGTGTTTGAGCACCTCGTGGCGTGAGTCGCCAAGGGGTATGCGGTTGTGGGGAACATAGCGCAGGGTAAGGGAGCGATCCCCCTTCACGGCTACGTTGTAGACCTGTATGTTGGGCTCCAGATTGCTCAGATTGTACTGGGCTGACAGGGTGTTGCGCACTTGACGATAGCCTTCATCATTGTGAATGGCGGAGACCTTCAGATAGTTCTTCAGATCATCGTCATCTATGGCGAACAACTTCATGTCGCGCATTACCTTGGGACTCAGGAACTGGCTGATAAAGCTCTCGTCCTTGAAGTTCTGCATGGCAAAATGCAGTGTATCCACCCAGTTGCTGCCAGCATAATCGGGGAACCAGTATCTGTCCTCCTCGGTCGGGTTCTCGCAGATGCGGCGCAGGTCTGTAAACATGGCAAACCCCAGCGCATAGGGGTTGATCCCCGAATAGTAGCGACTGTTGTAGGCAGGTTGATAGACCACGTTGGTGTGGCTGTGCAGCACCTCCATCATGAAGCTATCGCTCAGCTTGCCCTCGTCATAGAGGTGGTTGAGGATGGTGTAGTGCCAGAAGGTGGCCCACCCTTCGTTCATCACCTGGGTCTGCTTTTGCGGGTAGAAATACTGGCTGATCTTGCGCACGATGCGCACCACTTCCCGCTGCCAGGGCTCCAGTAAGGGCGCATTCTTCTCGATGAAGTAGAGAATGTTCTCCTGGGGCTCGGCGGGGTAGCGCCTGTCCTCCACACCAGCCGCTTTATGCTGCTTGGGCAGGGTGCGCCACAGCTCGTTGACCTGGGTCTGCAGGTAATCTTCCCGCGCTTTCTGGCGCCGTTTCTCCTCTGCCATCGAGATCTTCTGTGGCCGTTTGTAACGATCCACCCCGTAGTTCATCAGGGCATGACAGGAGTCCAGCAGTTGTTCTACGGCCTCAATGCCATGCTTCTCTTCACACTCGGTGATGTACTTTTTGGCAAACAGCAGGTAGTCGATGATCGAGGAGGCATCGGTCCAGGCCTTGAACAGGTAGTTGTTCTTGAAGAAGGAGTTATGACCGTAGCAGGCGTGGGCCATCACCAGCGCCTGCATCGGCATGGTGTTCTCCTCCATCAGATAGGCGATGCAAGGGTCGGAGTTGATGACAATCTCGTAGGCCAGCCCCATCTGGCCGCGCTTGTAGTTACGCTCGGTGTGGATAAAGCGCTTGCCGAATGACCAGTGTTGATAGCCGATGGGCATGCCAACGCTGGAGTAGGCATCCATCATCTGCTCGGCGGTGATCACCTCGATCTGGTTGGGGTAGGTGTCCAGCTTGTAGAAACGGGCGACCCGGGCGATCTCCTGGTGATAGGTCTCCAGCAGATCGAAGTTCCAGTCTGGTCCGTCATCCAGTGGCGCTACACGTTTTTCAGTTTCGATCATGTGACCTCCTCACGCCGCTTGTTTCTTGAACAGCTCACGGAACACCGGATAGATATCCTCGACCTTGCGAATATGTTCCATCGCAAAGTGGGGGAACTGGCTGGCTACCGATTCATATTCATGCCACAGGGTCTGATGGGCACGGGTAGTTATCTCGATGTAGGAGTAGTACCGCACTCGCGGCATGATGTCCCGTGCCAGGATCTCCTTGCATTGTGGTGAGTCATCGGCCCAGTTGTCGCCGTCCGATGCCTGCGCCGCATAGATGTTCCACTGGTTGGCGGGATAACGCTCGTTGATGATGTCGTTCATCATCTTGAGCGCACTGGAGACGATAGTGCCGCCGGTCTCCTGGGAGTAGAAGAACTCGTGTTCATCAACTTCCTTGGCCTGGGTGTGGTGGCGGATATAGACCACCTCGACGTTCTTGTAAGTCCGGCTCAGGAACAGGTAGAGCAGGATATAGAAACGCTTGGCCATCTCCTTGGTGGCCTGATCCATGGAGCCCGATACGTCCATCAGGCAGAACATCACCGCCTGGCTGGAGGGGACGGGCCGCTTGACGAAGTTGTTGAACTTGAGATCGAAGGTGTCGATAAACGGCACCGCGTCGATCCGCCGTTTCAGCTCCCTGATCTCTTTCTCGAGCAGGGCGATTTCGGCAAAGTGTTCGTTGGGATCGGTAGCCAGCAGGGCCAGCCGATCTTCCAGTTCATGCAACTGACGTTTCTTGCCCGCTTGCAACGCCATGCGCCGTGCCAGTGAATTTTGCAGGGAACGCACCACGTTGATGTTGGCGGGCACCCCGTTGGAGGTGTAGCCCGCCCGGTAGGTTTTCATCTCCATCAGCTGGTTGAGCTGGGTTTTCTGCAGCCGCGGCAGCTCCAGATCCTCAAACAGCAGATCGAGATACTCATCCTTGGAGATCTGGAACACGAAATCATCGGCTCCGTCCCCCTGATTGGAGGCCTGTCCCTCGCCGGAACCCTGTCCGCCGCCCCCTCCTTTGGGGCGGTCAATCTTGTCGCCGGAGATGAATTGATCATTGCCGGGATGCACCATATCCCGTTTACCGCCGTGCCCCTGATGGAAATGGGGTTCGCCGATATCCTTGGTCGGGATACTGATGCTCTCGCCCTTGTCTACGTCCTGAATGCTGCGCTTGGAGACAGCATCCGAGACCGCTTGTTTTATCTGCTTCTTGTAGCGGCGGATGAAGCGCTGCCGATTGACAGCGCTTTTGTTTTTGCCGTTGAGCCTGCGGTCGATAAAATGCGCCATAACTCCCCCTTGAACAGTCAGGGTCAGGATGACTTGCGTACCCTGAGATACCATTCGGAGAGCAGTCTCACCTGTTTACGGGTGTAGCCTTTCTCCATCATCCGTTCGACAAAGTTATCGTGCTTCTTCTGCTCCTCGGCCGAGGTTTTGCTGTTGAAGGAGATAACCGGCAGCAGCTCTTCCGTGTTGGAGAACATCTTCTTCTCGATCACGGTGCGCAGCTTCTCGTAACTGGTCCAGTTGGGGTTACGGCCTGCATTGTTGGCTCGGGCACGCAGCACGAAGTTGACGATTTCGTTACGGAAATCTTTCGGGTTGCTGATCCCGGCGGGTTTTTCAATTTTCTCCAGCTCGCTGTTGAGGGACGCTCTGTCAAACAGCTGGCCGGTTTCGGGGTCACGGTACTCCTGATCCTGGATCCAGAAGTCGGCGTAGGTGACGTAGCGATCGAAGATGTTTTGACCGTACTCGGAGTAGGACTCGAGATAGGCGGTCTGGATCTCCTTGCCGATGAACTCCACATAACGCGGGGTCAGATAACCCTTGATGAACTCAAGGTAGCGATCGTGCAGCTCTTGCGGGAACTGCTCGCGCTCGATCTGCTGCTCCAGCACATAGAAGAGGTGCACCGGGTTGGCGGCCACTTCCGCGTGGTCGAAGTTGAAGACGCGGGAGAGGATCTTGAACGCAAAGCGGGTAGAGAGACCATTCATCCCCTCGTCCACACCGGCGTAGTCGCGATACTCCTGATAGCTCTTCGCTTTGGGATCGGTATCCTTCAGGCTTTCGCCATCATAGACCCGCATCTTGGAGTAGATGCTGGAGTTTTCCGGCTCTTTCAGCCGTGACAGTACCGAGAATTGGCCTAACAGTTCGAGGGTGCCCGGGGCGCATTTGGCCTCGGTCAATTCGCTGTTGATCAGCAGTTTCTCGTAGATCTTCACCTCTTCGGAGACGCGCAGGCAGTAAGGCACCTTGACGATGTAGACCCGGTCGAGGAAGGCTTCGTTGTTCTTGTTGTTGCGGAACTGCTGCCACTCGGATTCGTTGGAGTGGGCCAGCAGAATGCCGTCAAAGGGGAGGGCGGAGAGCCCCTCGGTGCCGTTGTAGTTTCCCTCCTGGGTTGCAGTCAGCAGCGGGTGCAGCACCTTGATGGGGGCCTTGAACATCTCCACAAATTCCATCACCCCCTGGTTTGCCTTGCACAGTGCACCTGAGTAGGAGTAAGCATCGGCATCATCCTGGGCGAAGTGCTCCAGCATGCGGATGTCGACTTTGCCGACCAGTGAGGAGATGTCCTGGTTGTTGTCATCACCGGGTTCCGTTTTGGCGATGGCGATTTGATCGAGGATGGAGGGGTTGACCTTCTCCACCTTGAACTTGGTGATGTCGCCGCCAAACTCGTGCAGGCGTTTGGCCACCCAGGGGGACATGATGGGACGCAGGTAACGGCGTGGGATGCCGTACTCTTTTTCCAGGATCTCCCCATCCTCTTCGATATCGAACAGGCAGAAGGGGTGATCGTTGACCGGTGAGCCCTTGATGCGATAGATGGGCACCTTCTGCATCAGGGATTTGAGTTTCTCTGCCAGCGAGGATTTACCGCCACCAACGGGGCCCAGCAGATAGAGGATCTGTTTCTTCTCCTCCAGCCCCTGAGCGGAGTGTTTGAGGTAAGAGACGATCTGTTCGATGGCCTCTTCCATCCCGTAGAAATCCTTGAAGGCGGGATAGCGTGCCACGACGCGGTTGGAGAAGAGTCGGCTCAGTCTGGGGTTGGCTGAGGTGTCTACCATCTCCGGCTCACCGATGGCGGTCAGCAGACGTTCGGCTGCGGAGGCG